>NZ_JBRIQN010000039.1:0-64052 GCF_052981855.1 Micromonospora sp. LZ34 | reverse complement strand
GGGGGGGGCTGGCCTTCGCCGATTCCGTAGCTGCGTTCGGCGGCCCGCTGATCCATCACTACCCTGACCCGCTCCAGTCCCCAGTTGTATGCCTTACGGGCAGCGCCCGCATGGCCCACCAACGCCCGCTCCTGCACCGGGGACAGGTCGAGGGCGAAGCGGTACGACTGGATGACTCTCAGCCGATCCCGGTGCCCCATGCCAGGCACACTAACCACCCGCTACGACACCCATCCCAGCCAGTTCACTCGGCCTCGGCCTGGCCACCATCCAGGCCGACAACGGCACCGTCGCGATGCGGGTGGCCGACGTGGACGGGGTGAAGGTCGCCGGCATCATGTTTGAGGCCGGCCAGGTCAACTCGCCGGTGCTGATGGAGGTCGGCCCGCCCGGCTCGGCGGCCAGCATGCGGCCAACCCGACCTCGCTGCACGACGTCTTCTTCCGGATCGGCGGGCCGGGCGTCGGCCGGGCCACCAACACGCTGACCGTCAACAGCGACAACGTGATCGGCGACCACATGTGGCTGTGGCGGGCCGACCACGGCGACGGTGTCGGGTGGACGGTGAACACCGCCGACACCGGCCTCACCGTCAACGGCGACAACGTGACGATGTACGGCCTCTTCGTCGAGCACTACCAGAAGTACCAGACCGTCTGGAACGGCAACGGCGGCCGGACGTACTTCTACCAGAACGAGATGCCGTACGACCCGCCGAACCAGGACGGCTGGATGAACGGGTCCACCCGGGGCTACGCCGCGTACAAGGTGGCCGACTCGGTGACCAGCCACCAGGCGTGGGGGTTGGGCAGCTACTGCTACTTCAACGTCAACCCGGCGGTCGTCGCCGACCGGGCCTTCGAGGTGCCGACCAACCCGAACGTGCGGTTCACCAACATGGTGACCGTCTCGCTGGGCGGCGTCGGGACGATCAACCGCGTGATCAACAACACCGGTGAGACCGCGAACGCGGCGCACCAGCAGTCGTACCTGACCAACTACCCGTAGCACCTGCCCGCGTGCGGTGGGCCCGGCCGGACGTCCGGCCGGGCCCACCACCGGTGGTACCGCGAGCGCTAGACGCGGGGACGGCTACGTCCGGCGGGCTTCGGTGTGCACGTTCCCGATGGCGTCGAGCCGGCCCCACCGCCCGGGGATGTCGAGCAGTTCCACCCGGCCGAACCGCGCGGTCAGCGCCGGGTCCACCACCAGGTCCTCGCCGTACGGCTTCAGGCCGAGCACCGTCCGCAGCAACAGGAACGCCGCCCCGGTGGACCCGGCGTACGGACTGGAGGCACCGGGGTACTGGACCGGATGCCGGGTCAATTCGCGGTCGTATCCGCCGAAGGCTTCCGGCAGCCGGCCGTCGAAGAAGTCCGCCACGTCGATGATGCCCTCGGCGATGCGGGCCGCCTCCTGGGAGTAGCCGTAGCGGCGTAGCCCCCAGGCGATGAACGAGTTGTCGAACGGCCAGACCGTGCCGACGTGGTAGCCGAGCGGGTTGTAGCGTGCCTCTCCGGTGGCCAACGTGCGTACGCCCCAGCCGGAGAAGAGGCGGGGGCCGAGCAGGTGTTCGGCGATCTTCCCGGCCCGGGACTCCTCGACGATGCCGCTCCACAGCAGGTGGCCGATGTTCGACGACAGGGCGTCGACCTGCCGGCCGTCGGCGTCCAGGGCGAGGGCGTAGTACTCGCCGTCGGCGACCCAGAAGTCGCGGTTGAACCGCTGCTTCAGCTCGGCCGCCTCCCGCTCCAGCCGGTCGGCGTAGGCCGGATCGTGCCAGAAGTCCCGGGCCAACCGGGCGCCCCTGCGTTTCGCGTCGTAGGCGTAGCCCTGCAACTCACACGTCGCCCGGGGCAGGCCCGGCAATGTCCCGTCCCGATAGGAGATCGAGTCCCACGACTCCTTCCAGCACTGGTTCTCCAGGCCAGAACGCTCGTTACGGCGCTGGTACCGCACGTACCCGTCGCCGAGCAGGTCACCGTACTCGTCGATCCAGTGCAGGGCCGCCCGCGCCTCGTCCTCGAACTCCCGCACCAGGCTGCCGTCCCCGGTCCAGCGCTCGTACTCGTCGAGCAGGACGACGTAGAGCGGGGTCGCGTCGGCGGTGCCGAAGTAGGGCGACTGCGGGCGCTCCTCGAACGCGGCCAGCTCGCCGTAGCGGAACTCGCGCAGGATCTTTCCCGGCTCCTCGTCCCGGAAGTCGTCCAGCACGGAACCCTGGTCGACGCCGAGCATGCGCAGCGTCGCGGCGGCGAGCTCCGGCGCGATGTGCAGCGCCTGGAAGCTGGTGAGGATACTGTCCCGACCGACGATGGTGGCGGCCCACGGCAGGCCAGCGGCGGGCATGGCCTCGTTCGGAAGGGTCAGTGGCGAGTACCGCAACGCCGCGAGGTCGACCAGACTACGCCGGTAGGTGCTGGTCAGTGCCGCCCAGTCGCAGGTCAGCTTCGGCGCCCGGTCGAGCCACTGGTCGAGGTCCCGCTGGAGTTCCGGCTCGGTCCGCCGGCGCCGCGGCGGACGTACGTGGTCCCGGACATCGTCGCCATCCGGGCGCAGCACTGACCCACGGATGTGCACCGTGGTGCTCCACGTTCCGTGCGGCTCGACCCGGACCTGGTACGTCAGCCCGTGCTCGTCGATCTGGGCCGGCTCGGTGCTGGAGATCGTGGTCTCGCGCCGGAACTTCTCCCGCTCGTAGCCGAGCCGCAGGCATCCGGCCTCGACGCTCCGGTAGGTCCGGCCCACCGGATTCGGAGGTTGCGCGACTGCCAGGAGCGGGATGAAGTCACTGTCCGCCTCCAGGCGGACGGTGTAGTCGGCCGGTTCGTCGCTGTGGTTGAGGACGGTCAGGCGCTCCTCGAAGCTGCCCGCGATGGACCGTTCGCGCAGGACCGACACCTTCGCGTCCAGGTAGTGGGTCGGTTCTCCGGGCACCAGGAAGAAGCGCACCCGGAAGTACTTCAGGTCGTCGATGGCCAGGGGGTGGAGCCGCTCGCCGTTGACCGTCAGCAGCCACGTCGAGAGGAACCGGGTGTCGAACGAGAAGAACCCGCACGGGACGGCGGGCGAAGACTCGATGTCCCCGCTGTTGTAGCTCACCACGAAGATGTTGCCGTCCAGGATTCTTACCAGGGCCGACCTCATTGCCGTCCCCCGTGCTCCCGGACGAACGCGCGAGGATGGCGCGCGCCGGCCGGCTGCCGGAAGAGTCGCTCGAGCAGGAGGATGGGCCAGTACTCGCCCTCGGTCGTGATGTCGTTGCGCAGCCAGGCGGGCAGCGGCTTGACCTCACCGAGAACCATCCGGTCGAAGAGGGCGTTCTCGGCACGGACCACGCAGTCCGCGTCGCGTTCTTCCCTCGTCACCCGTACCTGACCGCTCCTGATCGTGACGAACCAGTGGTCGTTCCCGCGCTCGTGCTCGAGGTCGAAGCGGATCGTGCCGGTGGTCTTCCGCAGCAGGCGCTCGGCGCCACGACGCCCGAGCCGGTCGAAGAACTCCTCGGTCGTGTCCGACATCAGCACCCCCCCCGCAGCGAGTCGGCCGGCCGAGACAAAGCATCACCCGCTGCTCCCCGCAGCCGCATCACCCGCCGAGGGTGAGATCGGCGCGGGACGCGCCGGCGACGTGGGCGGCGGCCGGATCTCACCCGTTACGGGTGATGACGAGGCGCTCGGGCCCGCGCGAGGCTGACGTGTCAGTGCCGACCCGAGGGAGTCTGATGTCGGATCCTACGGCCGAGTTCTTCGACCGGCTCGACCGTCGCGGACACGAACCCCTGTTCGAGGGAGCCTCCGGTGCCATCCGTCTCGACCTCGAGCACGACGGCGGCATCGACCGCTGGTTCGTGGTGATGACACACGGGGACGTCCACGTCACCCGGGTCGACCGCGACGTCGACGCCGTCCTCCGCGTCGACCGGGCGCTGTTCGACCGGGTCGTCTCCGGCGAGGCGAACCTCTACACGGCGTGGGTACGCAACGAGCTGATCGCCGAGGGCGACGTGCGGCTGTCCTGGTTGCTCGCGCGGGTCATGCCGCAGCCTGCGGACGCGCACCATCCGCGGACGTTCGTGGCGGAACGGAGTCGCCTCGCATGAGCGAGGATCTCGTCCGGCTGCTGGACGGCAACACGTTCGTGGTCAGCGAGGAGAGCGGTGACGTCGACGCCTCCCCGACCATCCCGACCGGCTTGTTCTCGTTCGACACCCGATTCCTGTCCAGGTGGATCCTGACCGTCGACGGGGTGCGGCTCAGCCCGCTCACCGTCGACGACATCGAGTACTTCGAGGCGCGTTTCTTCCTCGTTCCGGTCACCTCGACTCCGCTCACCAACCCCGCGGTGTCGGTGATCCGTCAGCGCTCGATCGGTGGTGGCCTCAACGAACGGCTGACCGTGGTCAACCACCAGGCCACGTCGGTCGAGCTGCGGATCCGCGTCGACGTGGGCAGCGACTTCGCCGACCTGTTCGAGATCAAGGACGTGCGGAACAAGAAGGGGACGTACTACGCGCGGGCGGAGAACGGGTGCCTGCGACTCGGTTACGAGCGGGGAAGGTTCCGGCGCGAGACGGTGATCTCCAGCACCGTGCCGGCGCACGTCGACCAACACGGACTGACCTTCGACGTGCATATCGGACCGCACGCCGAATGGGTCACCGACCTACAGGTCAGAGCGTTGGGCGTGGAGGGGCGGGACATCCGGGAGAGCCTCCAGGGCAGGCCTGGCCGGCGCAGGACGGAGCTGCGCCGGGACCTCGAGCAGTGGCTTGCCGAGGCCCCCCGGCTGAACTGCGACTGCGAGTCGGTCACCAGAACCTACCGGCGCAGCCTGGTGGACCTGGCCGCGCTGCGGTTCACGCCGTTGACGACGGGCGGGCGCAGCCTGCCCGCCGCGGGGCTGCCCTGGTTCATGGCGATCTTCGGCCGGGACAGCATCCTCACCAGCCTCCAGGCCCTGCCGTTCGCCCCCGATCTCGCCGCGACCACGCTGCGCCTGCTGGCACTGCTCCAGGGCTCCGTGCTGGACGACTTCCGGGAGGAGGAGCCGGGCAAGATCCTGCACGAGTTGCGGTACGGGGAGAGTATCGGCTTCGAGGAACAGCCGCACTCACCCTACTTCGGCAGTGCCGACGCGACCCCGCTCTACGTCGTCCTGCTCGACGAGTACGAGCGCTGGTCCGGCGACGCCGACACGGTTCGCCGTCTCGAACGAGCCGGGCGGGCGGCCCTGCACTGGATCGACGAGTACGGTGACCTGCTCGGCGACGGGTACGTGCGGTACCAGCGCCGCAACGAGCGGACCGGCCTGGACAACCAGTGCTGGAAGGACTCCTGGGATTCGATCTCGTACCGGGACGGGACGTTGCCGGGCCTGCCGCGGGCGACGTGTGAGTTGCAGGGCTACGCCTACGACGCGAAGCGGCGCGGTGCCCGGTTGGCGCGGGAGTTCTGGGGCGATCCGGCCTACGCCGATCGGTTGGAGCGGGAGGCGGCCGAGTTGAAGCAGCGGTTCAACCGGGACTTCTGGGTGGCCGACGGCGAGTACTACGCCCTCGCCCTGGACGCCGACGGCCGGCAGGTCGACGCCCTGTCGTCGAACATCGGCCACCTGTTGTGGAGCGGCATCGTCGAGGAGTCCCGGGCCGGGAAGATCGCCGAACACCTGCTCGGTCCCCGTCTCTTCTCCGGCTGGGGGGTGCGGACCTTCGCCACCGGCCAGGCCCGGTACAACCCCGTCGGTTACCACGTCGGCACCGTCTGGCCGTTCGACAACTCGTTCATCGCCTGGGGGCTGCGGCGCTACGGTTACGCGGCGGAGGCTGCCCGGATCGCCGAGGGCATCATCGACGCGGCCTATCTGTTCCACGGCCGGCTGCCGGAGGCCTTCGCCGGATACGAGCGGGAGCTGACCAGGTATCCGGTGCACTACCCGACGGCCTGCAGCCCGCAGGCATGGTCCACCGGGACACCCCTGCTGCTGCTGCGCACGATGCTCGGTATGGAGCCGCGCGGCGAGCATCTGGTGGCCCGGCCCGCGGTGCCGGTGAAGCTCGGCCGGGTGGAGCTGCTCGACGTCCCCGGTCGCTGGGGCCGGGCCGACGTCTTCGGGCGCGGCCGCGCCGACCGGTGACCCGCCGCCCGCCGCAACCCCTGACCGCTCTCCAGGCCCCGGCCGCGCGTCCGGGCCTTCGTCCCATCCGCGATGCCGGCGAACCGCCTGGTCACACGCGGGTCGACCGTTCGGATTGACGCTCTGTCACCAAGTCGACACTCTCGTTGCGAGCAAATTCCGTGATCGGTGTGCTGGCGCGTACGGCGCCGTCCACTGACGGCCATCGTTCGGAACGAGGTGGCTCATGGTGGCTCTACGGCGTCTGCTCGCCGCGGCGGTCGCGACCCTGCTCGCGACAACCTTCGCCCTGGTCGTGACGGCACCCCCGGCACAGGCCGACGAGGCGTGGGAGACCGCCCTCAAGGGACTGATGAACCGCACGGCCACCTGGGCCGAGGGCGGCCTGTCCCGGATCGGCGCGCTCGCCCAGCCGCTGCCGCTGCTCGGCGTCAGCCCCGGCGCGCTGGTCCAGGCCGACACGCTGGCCCGTACCGCCGCCGACGCGCTGGCCGACGGCCTGGAGCAGGACGTCGACCTGGGCGGCGGCACCCGGCTGACCAGCACGGTCACCAGCAGCGACGGCGACCACCTGCTCGACGTCCTGCTCACCACCAACCGCGAGGTGGCCGAGCAGGACCTGGCCGTCTCCGGGGTCATCGTCGCCGACGCGGTCACCGTCACCGGCTGGGCCACCCTGCACCTGCGGGCCCGGCACACCGCCGCAGGCGAGACCTACCTGGTGCGCGACGGCGACAGCCCCCGCATCGACATCGACGCGGTGGCCCGGTTCCGGTCCGACCTGGACCACGCCAGCGCCTCCGTCGGCATCCTGGGCGTCACGCTCACCGCCGGCAGCACGCTGACCGCGAGCAGCCACCTCAAGGTGACCCTGACCGACCCGAACGGCGACGGGCACCTCGCCTTCGACACCCCGGCCGGCGCGGGCACCGGCGAACTCGGCGCGGCCGGCTCCCTCGCCGGCCTGGTGCAGGTGGCGCTGGACGGCTCCGGCGGCGGCCGGATCTCCGACACCGAGACCGAGGCCGGTCCGGGCTCGGTGCACGGCGCGGTCAAGCTCGGCGCCGCCACCGCCGGTACGCCGTTCAACCTGCCGGCGATCGCCGCCACGGTGACCATCGACTGGGCGGACATCGGTGTCGGCAGCCCCACGGTGACCACCAGCGGGCTGGACGAGACGATCGGCCGGTTCCGCACCATGAGCCCGCTCGACCTGGCCGCCGGCATCGCTCAGCTCGCCACCCTGATCGGCGGGGTGCAGCAGAGCGGCCCGGCCGGCAACCTCGACCTGCCCTTCCTGCGCGGCACCTTCGCCGACGCGGTGAAGGTCAACGAGAAGCTCACCGACTTCCTGCGCGAGCACGTGCACCCCCGACCCGAGGACCCGCACTTCCAGCCCGGCGTGGACGACCCGGCCCGGGCCGGGCAACCGAAGTTCACCTCGATCCAGGAACTGCTCGCCCTGCTCGCCGCCGAGGGCATGCCGGTCGACGGGCTCTCCTTCGCCGACGACAAGCTGGTCTTCCGGGTCAAGCTGGAGCGTGAGTCCACCGTCGAGGTGCCGCTGGACCCGGGCGCGCCGCAGGTCTCCGGCCGGGGCGCCACCTTTGGCGCCAAGAGCTTCACCGTCGACAGCGACCGGTTCGCCCCCGGGGCGCTGGTCGGCCAGCGCGTCGTGGCCGGCACCTCCGCCGGCACCGTCGCGGCCAACACCGCCGACTCGGTCACGCTGAAGGAGAACTGGATCGGCGGGCAGCCCGCCGCGGACAGCGCCTGGGTGATCAGCGGCTCCAGCCCGCACACCGGCGCGGTCGAACTCGGCGGCGCGCTCACCCGGCCGGCCGGCGAGGCGAAGGTCGGCCTGCGCGCGGCCAACGCCCAGGCCAGCTACGCGATGGTCAAGCCCCGCTACACCGCCAGCATCACCCTCGTGCTCGACCTGCGCGACGACCTCGGCAGCCCGGCCGCCAACGCCGACCGGGTGCTGCTCCGCACCGACCCCGCCACCCCGCTCTTCGCCGCCGACTTCCCGATCACCACCGCGGTGGACTTCCACACCACCGCCGGATTCCTGAAGGTGAAGCTGGGCGGCAACCTCGCCGTCGGCCCGGCCGTCGACGGCAAGCGCATGATCGAGGTGCGGTTCAAGCAGGCCCAGGATCTGAGCCTCGGCACCCTGTTCAGCCGGCTGGAACAGGACCCTGGCGGCCTCCTCGCCGCCACCGGATCGGTGAAGACCAGCGGACGGGTCGACGTCAGCGTGCCCGGCGCCACCGGCGCGCTCGGCACCGGCGTCGGGGTCGACGTGAGCTGGACCGCCGGCGGGCAGCCGAGCGTCGACACCTCCGAGCTGGCCGGCCTCTTCGCGCTCGACTTCGACCCGAACGACCCGAAGGCGATGTTCGCGCTGGTGGTGGAGGCGCTCCGGCTGGTCAACGGGGCACTCAGCGCGCCGTCGACCGGCACCGGGCCGCTGGACACCGAGATCCCGGTGCTCGGCCGCTCCGCCCGCGAGCTGCTCGGCAGCGACGAGAGCGGGGTCGGCGCGGAGGTCAGCTACACCGCCGACGGCGCGAACTTCCTGCTCAAGGACACCAGCCGGGACGCCGACTCCGGGTTCGCCCCGAGCCTGGCGGACCGGGCGGTGGTCATCGGCAGCAAGGCCTACCGGGTGCTGGCCCGGGTCGACGCGCAGACCCTGCGGGTCGAAGCGGCCGGTACGCCCACCCCGGCCGACGGCACCGCGTACGCGCTGCGGCCGGAGCTGGCCGACGCCGTGGACCGGCTGCTGGCCGCACCGCCGGACACCCTCCAGGACGCGATCGACGTGCTGAACGGCGCGATCGGCGAGGGCAGTGGCATCGCCTTCACCCTCGACGAGCGGGCCGGCGGGCCGTACCTGCGGCTCGGGCTGGACTGGAAGCGCGGCTTCCACACCGGCGGCCCGCTGACCTTCGGCTGGGACGGCGCCCGCGAGCTGGTCAGCCTGGACAGCTCCGGGGCGTTCACCGTGGATGTCGACGCCCGGGCGCAACTGGGCCTGCTGCTGCCGCTGCGCGCGGACGGCGTACCGCTGCTGGACCGCACCTCGTCCGCGAACGTGACGGTGGCCGGCGCGGCCACCGACCTGGCGGTGGCCGCCCGGGTCGGCCCGCTGGCGCTGGATCTCGGCAAGGCCGGCGACCCCGGCACCGTCCGGGCCAACCTCAGTTTCGGCCTCGGCGGCCTGGCCGCGGACGGACCGATCGCCGGCCTGCTCGGCGTGACGCCCAACGTCACCACCGCCGGCACGGACTGCGGCGACGGCGTCGGCGGCGCGAACGTGCCGATCTGCGCCCGCGCCCCGCTCTTCGTCAACGACTGCGACCCGGGCGGCGCGAGCAACCTGCTCTCCCTGGAACTCGGGCTGGACCTGGCCGCGAACACCACCACCCCCGACCTGAACACCTGCTTCGCGAACCTCGCGCTGCGGCTCACCGACTTCAACGTCGGCATCGACGGCTACCTGGCCAAGGTGGAGGAGGCGTTGCGCCTGGCCAGCTTCGACGGCAAGCTGCCGCTGGTCGGCGACGACCTGCAACAGGGCCAGCGGTTCATCGCCGACCTGCGTACCCAGGTCAAGGACGCGATCGGCCCGGTGCTCGCGGACGCCACGCTGGACAGCGCCGGGGCGAAGGCCGCGCTGGACGCCGCGCTGGCCGAGCTCGCCCCGGGCGCGACCAGCACGGTCACCTGCCGCGCCGACGCCGCCACCTGCGGGCCGGAGGACTTCCAGTCGGTCCGGATCACCCTCACCGCCGCCCGCGGCGACCCGTCGGCGGAGCAGGGCTGCGCCGGCGACGGCTGCCTCGGCGTCGACGTGCCGCTCGACCTCGGCGTGCCCGGCCTGTCGCTGAAGGCGGAGAAGGGCGCCACCGACGGGATCAAGGCCCGGCTCGGCTGGAAGCTGCGGCTGGACCTGGTGCTCGACCGGGACGAGGGCTTCTACGTGGCCACCCATTCCGGGGACGCCGCGCCGGAGCTGGAGATCGGCGCGTCCTTCGACATGCCCACCGACCTCGCCGCCCAGCTCGCGTTCATCCGGGTGAACGCGCAGAAGCAGGGCACCGAGCCGCTGGTCAGCGCGTACTTCGCGATCGACCTGAAGGGCTCGGCGGGGGAGCAGAGCTGCTTCGGCGACACCCCGGCCGGGGACTGCGCGGCCGACCCGACCGCCAAGCTGACCCTGGCCGAGCTCGGCGACCTCGGTTCGCTGCTCGCCACGGACCTCACCGCCAAGGTGAAGATCGACTGGAAGCTGGCGGCCAAGGTGGATCCGGGCGGCGAGGCGGCCTCCGCGCTGCCCGGCATCAGCGCCCGGTTCGGGCTGAGCTGGCAGCTCACCCACCAGCGCGGCGCGCTGAGCGCCGCCGGGGACAGCCCGGAGCACGGCCTGCGGATCACCTTCACCGACATCGCGCTCGACGCGGGCGCCTTCTTCGACAAGATCCTCAAGCCGGTGGTCGAGCAGCTCAAGGCGGTCACCGGGCCGCTGCAGCCGGTCATCGACACGCTCTACGCCCCGATCCCGGTGCTCTCCGACCTGTCCAAGGCCACCGGCGGGCCGGACATCACCCTGGTCTGGCTGGCCAAGCAGTTCAGCACGCTCAGCGGTGGGCCGGACCTGTCCTTCGTGGACACGGTGCGCGCGGTGGTCACGTTCATCAACCGGATCCCCGACTGCGACGCCGGCTGCTCGATCCCGTTGGGCCAGTTCCTGGTCAACGGCGACACGGCGCTGACCACCGAGGCCTCCCCGGCCGCAGCGGAGAGCCTGATCGACCGGGCGGACGCGTTCACCCAGGCGAAGTCCGCCGACGAGGTGAAGGCGGCCGTGGACACCGCGGCCGGCGACGACGGCGAGAAGATCTTCACGCCGGGCGGGGACGGGAAGTCCACCGCCGCGAAGATCGGCTTCAGCTTCCCGGTCTTCGACAACCCGGGCTCGCTCTTCGGGCTGCTGATGGGGCAGGACGTCGAGCTGATCGGCTTCGACTCCGGGCCGCTGACCCTCGGCTTCAGCTGGCGGCAGTCGTTCGGCCCGGTCTACGCCCCGCCGCCGGTGCTGATCACGCTGGCCGGCAGCGCCTCGGTGACCGCCCGGTTCATCGCCGGCCTGGACACCGCCGGCATCCGGCACGCGATCGAGGCGGCCGGCGACGGCACCGCGGTCAACGCGGTGAAGCTGCTCGACGGGCTCTACTTCAAGACCGCGGACAGCACCGGGACCGCCGTCCCGGTGGTCACCCTGCGCGGCGAGATCGCCGCCGGCGCCCAGGTCAGCGTGCTGTTCCTCAAGGCCGGCATCGAAGGCGGTATCCGGCTCACCATCGGGTTCAGCTGGAACGACCCGAACAACGACGGCAAGTTCCGCACCAGCGAGTTCCTCCAGGCGCTGCTGGTCAACCCGATCTGCCTGTTCACCACCAGCGGGCAGCTGTCCGTGTTCCTCAAGGTCTACATCACCATCGACCTGGTGCTCTTCTCCAAGACGTTCGACTTCACCCTGGTCGACGCGGTCCTGCTGGACTTCCGGGCACAACCCGACTGCACCCCGCCACCACCGGAACTCGGCGGCACGGTGGACGACACCCTGGTGGTCTTCGCCGGTCGGTTCGGTAAGCAGGCGCAGCGCGGCGACGCCGCCTGGGACAACGGCGCCGGCACGTACGCCGGCGACGTGATCAAGGTGTACGCGCTGCACTACGCCGACGCCGGCCGGGAGGGCGCCAGCGACGACTTCGACGGCTTCGCGGTCGAGGCGCTCGGCCGGCGGCAGGAGTTCCTCGACCCGGCGCTGACGCGGGTAGTCGTGGACGGACGGGGCTACCAGGTCGCCGACGCGGCCAAGACCTCCATGTCGGTCCTGCTGCTCGGCGACGGTGACACCAGCGGCGACGGGACGAAGACCTCGGCGTTCGACAAGACCGCGGTGGTCGTCGGCTCCGACGGCAGGGACCAGATCCGCACCGGCACCGGGCCGGCGTACGTCGACGGGCGCGGCGGCGACGACGTCATCGTCACCGCCGAGGCGCCCGGCGCGGTCAGCCGGGTGGCCGGTGGCGCCGGGGCGGACACCGTCACCACCGGCGACGGGAACAACGTGGTCGCCGGTGACAGCGGCCTCGGCGGCACCGACCGGGCGCCGACCGGTGTGCACACCTCGGTCGGCGACAAGACCCTCACCGGACTGATCGACTGGACCACGCTGGCCGAGCCGACCGCCGCCACCGGCGGCGTCGTCGACCACGTCACCGTCGGCCACGGCACCAACAAGGTGTACGGCAACGGCGGCGACGACGTGCTCGGCGTCGTCTCCGACGACCGGCCCAGCGGAAACAACCTGCTGGTCGGCGGCCCCGGCGGGGACACCGTCAACGGTGGGCGCGGCGACGACACCATCCACACCTTCGACACCACCGTGCCGGCCGGCGTGGACGACCCGGGCACCGGCGACGCCGGGCTGACCAACCAGGTCGACACCGGCAGCGGCCAGGACACCGTGTACGGCAGCGCCGGCACCGACCTGGTGGTGTCCCACTCGGCCAACGGCCAGACCGGCCGGCTGTACGGCTACGGCGGCGACGACGTGCTGATCGGCGGTCACGGCACCGACGAGCTGTTCGGCGGCCCCGGCGACGACCACGTCCTCGCCGAGCCGTCCCAGGTCGGGCCGGCCGGCGACGACGACGGCTACGGCCGGTTCCGCGAGGTGGTCCACGAGCCACTCCCGGCCGGCGTGCAGTCGCAGACCAAGCTGCTGGTCGGTGGCCCGGGCCGGGACCACCTGATCGGCGGGGACGGCGGCTCGACGGTCTTCGGTGACCGGCACCTGCCGGCCGAGACCTGCGCCGACGCCACCCTGGCCGACGGCCAGCCGGCCCCGGCCGACCAGGGTGACCGCGACCTGATCCTGGGCGGCGCCGGGGTGGAGCGGGTGGCGGCCGGCGGCGGCGCCGACCGGGCCGACCTCGGTGGCGGCGACGACCGCGCCTGCGGGCAGCTCGGCGACGACACCCTGCACCTGGGCGCCGGCGCCGACCGGGCCTGGGGCGCGGCCGGGGTGGACCAGCTGCACGGCGACGGCGACGACGACCTGCTCTTCGGCAACGCCGGCGACGACGGCGTGCACGGTGGCGACGGCGTGGACACCGCCGAGGGCAACGCCGGCGACGACCAGGTCTTCGGTGGCCCGGACGGCGACCTGCTCTACGGCGGCGGCCGGACCGCGGGCGCGGCAGACGGGCGGGACCACCTCTACGGCGAGGGCGGCGTCGACCGGATCGTCGGCGACAACGGCACGGCGCGAGTCGGCGACATCGGTCCGCTGCCGCTGGACCTCGCCGGGGACGCGCCGGGCGCCGGCGCCGGGGACGTGATCTCCGGCGGCGCGGACGGCGACCTGGCCTACGGCGGCCTCGGCGCCGACCGGGTCGACGGCGACGCCGGCGACGACCGGCTGGAGGGCAACAACGACGCCGACGTGGTGCACGGCAACGCCGGGCAGGACGAGATCGTCGGCGGCTCCGGTCAGGAGCCGGCACCGGGCACCGGAAGGCCGGACACCGGTGACCAGCTCTTCGGCGACGCTGACAGCGACCTGATCGCCGGGGACAACGCCCGGTTCGCCCCGGCGGACGCCGACGCGACCCGGGTCACCCAAAGCCGGTCCGGACCGGCCCGCAAGGTCACCCTGCTCGACCTCGGGTTCACCCCGGCCGCCGGCACCAGCGGCGGGGACCTGATCTCCGGCGGTGACTCCGGTGACGTTATCTTCGGCCAGGGCGGTCCCGACCGGGTGCACGCCGACGGCGGGGCGGACTTCGCCGAGGGTGGCCCCGGCTCGGACTGGGTCGAGGGCAACCACGGCGACGACGACCTGGTGGGCGGCTCCAGCACCGCGTACGACGGGGCGGGCGCGGCCACCACCGGCCAGCCGGACACCGCCGACGCGCTCTTCGGCGGCCCGGACTCGGACGCGGTGATCGGCGACAACGGCGCCGTGCTCCGGTCGCTGCCGGGCGAGACACCGACCGCGGTGACCGTCCGGCTCGGTAGCGACGGCGCACCGTTCGGGCCGCGGATCGTGGTGCTGCTCGACCGGGCGGCGGCCGACGCCAACCGGCACGGCGGCGACCGGATCGGCGGCGGCGACGGCGTGGACACCCTCTGGGGCCAGGACGGCGACGACGCGCTGACCGGCGACGGCGGCGGCGACTACCTGGAGGGCAACGGCGGCGCGGACGTGCTGCGCGGCGACTCCGCGCTCGGCGCCGCCGGCCGCAGCACCGTCACCCCGCTGGCCGACCCGGGCTGGCCGGGCGCCCCCGCAGCCCCGGCGCAGCTGGTCGGGCTCGGGGAGCCGGCAGGGCAGGACGACCTGATCGGCGGCAGTTCGGCCGCCGCCTTCCGGGACACCGGGGACGTGCTGGAGGGCAACGGCGCCGCGGACGTGCTGCTCGGCGACAACGGGTCGCTGCTGCGCACGCTGACCAGTGTGAATGGTCAGCCGGCCGAGCGGGTCTACACCGAGCGGTACCCGACCGGCGCGGTGCCGGCCGACGCCACCCGGTCCCGTACCCACGACCCGGCGTTGCCCGGCCCGTCCACCCGGTTCTGCACCACCGCCCAGGCCACCTGCGAGCCGGCCGGGGCGTACGGGGCCGACCAGCTCTTCGGCGACGGCGGCGACGACGGGGTCTGGGGTCAGGACGGCGACGACCTGATCCGGGGCGGCGACGGCGACGACGACCTCCTCGGCGAGCTCGGCGCCGACGCCCTGTACGGCGAGGGCGGCCGGGACGCGATCCTCGGCGACCGGGGCGGTGTGGTCAACCAGCACCTGAACCCCGACGACGTGGCCGCGCTCGGTTTCACCGTCACGCTGTCGTCGGTGCCGCAGGAGACGT
Organism: Micromonospora sp. LZ34; assembly: GCF_052981855.1. Taxonomy (NCBI): domain Bacteria; kingdom Bacillati; phylum Actinomycetota; class Actinomycetes; order Micromonosporales; family Micromonosporaceae; genus Micromonospora; species Micromonospora sp. LZ34. The sequence goes on along the minus strand of NZ_JBRIQN010000039.1, from coordinate 48,969 downwards.
TCACCGGGTTCCGGGCCGGCGACTACGACCGGCGGGTGGACCTGCTGCACGACACCGACGGCGACGCCTGGATCGGCAGCCCGACGTCGGCGCCGATGCCGCACTCGGGGTTGACCGCCGGCGGCGACGACCGGATCCGCGGCGGGGCCGGGGCGGACAACATCCACGCCGGCTTCGGTGACGACATCGCCAACGGCGACAGCGGCGGTGACCGGCTCTTCGGCTCCGAGGGCTCGGACGTGCTCTGGGGCGGCAAGGGCTGCGACCCGGTGCTGGATGCGGCCGAGCCGCAGTGCCTGGTCGACGGCGTGTTCAGCGCCGCCGCCCGGGGCGACCACGACCAGTACGTGGACCACCTCTTCGGCGGGGCCGGCGCGACGAGCGGCCCGGCGGTGGCCGCCGTGCTCAGCTCCGACCTGCTGGACTTCCGGCCGCGCGGGTCCTACCCGGACAACTGCGCCGCCGGGGCCTGGCCGGTGGACGCGGCGGGCGGCATCGACCCGTGCCGCTGGTTCGAGCTGACCGGGCTGGACAACGGGGAGTCGGCGGACAACCAGCACCACCACGGCACCGACTGGATCTACGGCGGCTGGGACCGGGACGTGTTGCAGGGTGACGTGACGGCGAACGGGCCGAACAACGGCGACCGGCTGTTCGACTGGAACGGGGCGTACAACATGTACACCCACTGCAACGCGGCGTACGGCGGGTTCAACGACATCCGCCAGCACAGCCCGGCGATGCAGGACTTCCTGACCCGGCTGGCCTGGGCCACCGGTGCCGGCCGCACGCCGGCCGACGTGACCACGCCGGGCACCTCGGCCTTCCTGGAGCTGTCCTACGTGTATCCGCGGGACAACAAGGAGCAGGGCGCGGGCGCGGCGTACCCGGGCACCCCGGGGCACTTCGACCAGCCGTCCTGCACCGACTGACGCCGCACCAGCCGCGGCCCGGTTCCCCGCCTGGGGAGCCGGGCTGCGGCGTTTCCCGTGGCCGAGGGCGGCTCAGCCGAGTCGCGCGGCGACGGCGGCGCGCAGCTCGGGGAGCCGGCCGTGCAGCAGGCCGGGGCACTGGGTGTTGTTGAAGTCCTTGTGGCCGTAGATCTCGGTCGGGCGGATGCCGTACTGCTGGCAGGTGAACGCGCAGAACAGGATCAGGCTGTTCCACAGCGCCGCCGGCGGCTGCACGTCGAGGTAGATGCCGTCGTTCTCGATGCCGATCGCCTGGTTGTTCTGCCCGACGCAGTGCGCGCCCTGCACCATGGTGCGCCCGTGTAGCAGCGCGTGCAGGCTGCCGTGCCGGCCCTCGGTCAGGTGCCCGCCCCGGCTGTTGGTGAAGTGCTGGCCGGAGTCGAGCCAGCCGTTGCCGTCCATGTGCAGGTCCTGGATGTCGCGGGAGTTGGCGTAGGCCTGCGCCAGGCTGTAGTCGGTCGTGTTGGGGAGCGCGGTGTGATGGATGATGATCTTGTTCGGCCGGTTCTTCAGCACGGTGACCGGCGCCGAGGGCGGACGGGCGCCCCAGGTGGCGCAGTTGGCGATCACCGGCTGGTCGACGGTGGCGGCGGCGTCCGCGGTGCGGCCGACGGCGAACTGGCCGGCGGCCGTGACGCCGGCGGCGGCGCCGAGCAGGACGGCCCCGCGCAGCACTGTCCGGCGGGGTACGGGCTGGGACATGCTGACCTCCGGGTCGGGCGGGGTGGATGGGTGACGTCGGCGGGGCCCGGGAGGGCGGCTCAGCACGGGCCGTCGCAGGCCAGCACCCGCAGCCGGTCCAGCGAGCCGTTCCACACGTTCTGCTCGCCGGGCAGTGCCCCCGAACTCGCCCACTGCCAGAACGACCAGGTCGCCCAGCCGGCGGGGACGGTGCCCACGGTGTTCGCGTAGCGGGCGAGCCAGAGCGGGTTGGTGCCGGTGAAGCCGGCGTAGTTGCCGGTGCAGGTGGCCCACCAGTCCGCGGTGGTGTAGATCGTCGCCCACCGGCCGGTCCGGGCCTGGTAGCGGTTGACGAAGGCGGTGATCCAGCTCCGCATCGCGCTCTGCGAGAGCCCGTAGCAGGTCGCGCCGTAGGGGTTGTACTCGATGTCCAGCGCGCCCGGCAGGGTCCGGCCGTCGCGGGACCAGCCGCCGCCGTGGGCGACGAACCAGTCGGCCTGGGCGGCGCCGCCGCCGAGGTCGGGCCGGGCCACGTGGTAGGCGCCCCGGATCATCCCGACGCTGTAGGAGCCGTTGTACTGCTGGGCGAAGGAGGCGTTGCTGACCGAGGTGCCCTCGGTGGCCTGGATGTAGGCGAAGCGGGCGCCCGCGGTCCAGGCGGCGGACCAGTTGACGCTGCCGTTGAGGCCGGAGACCTGCACGCCGGGCAGGCCGGCCGGCGCGGCGTCGGCCGGCCCCGGGCGCAGCGCAGCCGCCGCGAGCAGCACCGCGCCCGCGGCGAGGGTGGCGGCGAGGGCCAGCAGGGGAGTACGCGGGGGACGGGTCATCGATCCTCCCGGAGGTGCGCCGGTGGTGGCGAAGGGAACTGACAGTATTAGGACACAGTTCGTAGATAAACTTCAATAACTATTGAAGATCGTCTTTGTCTGTCGGTTCGCTCGGGCGACCCGGGGAATTTTCGCCGGTATGTCGATCAGAGCCGGCGCCGTTCGTGTGGAGGATGAGAGGCCGGCATCGGGCCGGCCGTCCACCGAGGAGAAGCCGATGCGGCAGTACCTGCTCAGCATCTACCAACCCAAGGGCGAGGGCCGCCCCGAGCCGGAGTTCCTGGCCCGGGTGATGCGCGACCTCGGCGTCATCCGGCAGGAAATGGAGGCGGCCGGATGCTGGGTCTTCGGCCAGGGCCTGCACGCCCCGGACACCGCCACCGTGCTGCGTCCGAAGGACGGCGAAGTGCTGGTCACCGACGGGCCGTTCGTCGAGGGCAAGGAGTACCTCGGGGGCTTCACCATCCTCCGGGCGCCCGACCTGGACGCCGCGCTCGAGTGGGGCCGCCGCTACGCGTTGGCCACCACCCTGCCCATCGAGGTGCGGCCGTTCCAGGGCGACGCCGGGGACTGACCGGTGCCCGACGTGGAGCAGGTGTTCCGCGCGGAGTACGGCCGCGCGGTCGCCGTCCTGACCCGCCTCCTCGGCGACCTCGACCTCGCCGAGGAGGCGGTGCAGGACGCGTTCACCGCCGCCGCCCGCTGGCCGGAGACCGGGCCGCCGCCCAGCCCGGCCGGGTGGATCATCACCACCGCCCGGCACCGGGCGATCGACCGGCTGCGCCGGGAGGCCTCCCGCGCCGACCGGCACGCCCAGGCCACCCTGCTGTACGCCGCCGGCGAACCGGCCGAGGAGGGACCCGTGCGCGACGACCGGCTCCGGCTGATCTTCACCTGTTGCCATCCGGCGCTGAACGCGGCCGCCCGGGTCGCGCTGACCCTGCGCCTGCTCGGCGGGTTGAGCACCGCCGAGATCGCCCGGGCGTTCCTGGTGCCGGAGAAGACCATGGCGCAGCGGCTGGTCCGGGCGAAGGCGAAGATCCGGGACGCCGGCATCCCGTACCGGGTGCCCCGGGACGCCGACCTGCCGGACCGGCTCCGGGCCGTGCTGGCGGTGGTCTACCTGATCTTCAGCGAGGGGCACACGGCGAGTTCCGGTGCACACCTGGTCCGCGACGACCTGTGCGCCGAGGCGATCCGGCTCGGCCGGCTGCTGGTCGAGCTGATGCCGGACGAGCCGGAGGCGCAAGGGCTGCTGGCCCTGATGCTGCTCGCCGAGGCCCGGCGCCCCGCCCGCACCACCGCCGACGGCGCGCTGGTGCCGCTGCCGAAACAGGACCGGCGGCGCTGGGACGCCGGGCTGGTCGCGCAGGGGCAGGACCTGGTCCGCCGCTGCCTGCGCCGCGACCAGCCCGGCCCGTACCAGATCCAGGCCGCCATCGCCGCCGTGCACAGCGCCGCGCCGGACGCCGCCGGCACCGACTGGGGGCAGATCCTGGCCCTGTACGACCAGCTCATGGCGTACGCCCCGGGGCCGGTGGTGGCGCTGAACCGGGCGGTCGCGCTGGCCGAGGTGGCCGGCCCGGCCGTGGCACTGGCCGAGGTGGAGCGCCTCGACCTGGCCGGGTACCACGTCTTCCACGCGGTCCGCGCCGACCTGCTGCGCCGGCTCGGGCGGGCGGGGGAGGCGGCGACGGCGTACCGGCGGGCCGCCGAGCGGACCGGGAACGCGGCCGAACGCGACTTCCTGACCTGCCGGGCCGCGACGGTGCGGGCCGGCGGATAGCGGACGGCAGGCCCGCGCGGGGCCTGACCGGGGCGGTGGGGCACGTTTGCCCGCCCGGCCGCCGGGAAAACGGCTCCCCCGGCCGTGCGGCGCGCGCCGCTCGACGAAACGGACGCCGACCACCGATGACGTACCCTCCGGCAGTTGCCACCAGCGTCCCCGACCTGACCACCCTGACTCTGGGGGTGGAGGAGGAGTACCTGCTGCTCGACCCGGCCACCGGGGAGAGTCTTCCGGTCGCCGACCGGGTGCTCACCGCCCTGCACGGCGCGGCCCGGGACCAGAGCCGCCAGGAGTTCCGGCACAGCATGGTGGAGATGGTCACCCCGGTCTGCGCCGACCTGGGGGAGTTGCGGCGGCACCTGGTCGGGGTCCGCCGGTCCGCCGCGGCGGCGGCCGAGGCGGCCGGCGCCCGGCTGGTCGCGGTGGGGGCCACGCCGGTGCACGAGCCGCACCGGACGGTGCCCGACAAACCGCGCTACCACGCCATGTCCCGGCGGTTCGGGCCGGTGGCACACGACCCGGCGGTCTGCGGCTGCCACGTGCACGTCGGGGTGCCCGACCGGGAACTGGCCGTGCAGGTCTGCAACCACCTGCGCCCGTGGCTGCCGGTGGTGCAGGCGATCACCACCAACTCGCCGCTGCACGACGGGCGGGACACCGGGCACGCCAGCTGGCGGTCGATGCAGCTGGAGCGGTGGCCCAGCATCGGACCGACCCCGCACTTCGACTCGGCCGCCGACTACGACCGCACGGTCGACGACCTGGTCGCCGCCGGCATCATGCTCGACGCGGCGATGGTGTACTGGTACGCCCGGCCGTCCGCGGCGTACCCGACGGTGGAGATCCGGGTCGGCGACGTCTGCCCGACCGTGGACGACACCGTGCTGGTCGCCGCGCTGGTCCGGGCGCTGGTCGCCACGGTGGTCGACGACGTCCGGGCCGGGGTGGCCGCCCCCCGGATCCGGAACTGCCTGGTCTCGGCCGCGCACTGGCGCGCCGCCCACCACGGCCTCGACGGCGACCTGGTCGACCTGCACGCCGGCGGCGCCCGATCGGCCTGGGACCTGGTCGACGAACTGGTCGCCACGGTGACGCCCGCGCTGGTGCGCCACGGCGACCTCGATTACACCGTCGCGCAGCTGACCCGGCTGCGCCGGGAAGGCACCGGCGCCACCCGGCAGCGACGCATCATGGCCGACACCGACGGCGACGTCCGGTCCGTGCTGGACCACCTCGCCGCGCAGACCACCGCCGGCTGACCGCCGACGGCGCCGGACGGCGCGCCACCCCGGCGGCTCACCGGATGTCGTGCGTCTGCAGCCAGAGCTCCAGCAGGCCCAGCTGCCACAGTTTGTTGCTGCCGGCGGCCGCCTTGGCCCGGTCCGGCTCGGTGAGCAGCTCGGCGACGTACTCGGGGCAAAACAGCCCACGCTCGCGGGCGGCCGGCGCGTGCAGCGCCTCGGTGACCAGCTGGCGGACCGGGCCGTCCACGTTGCGCAGTGCGGGCACCGGGAAGTAGCCCTTGGGCCGGTCGACCACCTCGACGGGGAGCACTTGGCGGGCCACCTCCTTCAGCACCGCCTTGCCGCCCTGGGCCACCTTGTGCTCCGGCGGGCACGCCGCGGCTAGCGCGACCAGGTCCTGGTCGAGGAACGGGGTACGCACCTCCAGGCCCCAGGCCATGCTCATGTTGTCCACCCGCTTGACCGGGTCGTCGGGAAGCATCAGGTGGGTGTCCAGGCGCAGCACCGCGTCCAGCGCGGTGTCCGCCCCGGGCGCGGCGAGCTGCGCGGCGAGCAGCTCGCGGCTGGCGTCGTGCGGGCAGGCGTACGCCGGGTCGACCACCCGGTTCAGCTCGGCGTGGTCCCGGTCGAAGAACGCGGCGGTGAACGCCTCCGCCGCGCCGTCCCGGGGCACCCGGGCCAGCGGCTGGTGGTAGCCGTAGCCGGCGAACACCTCGTCCGCGCCCTGCCCCGACTGGGCCACCTTGACGTGCCGAGCCACCTGCTCGGAGAGCAGGTGGAAGGCGACCACGTCGTGGCTGCCCATCGGCTCGGCCATCGCCAGCACGGTCCGGCGTACCGCGGGGACCAGGTCGTCGTCGGCGAGCCGGATCCGGTGGTGGTCGGTGTCGAAGACGCGGGCCACCAGGTCGGAGTAGTGGAACTCGTCGCCGGCCTCGGCGCCCCGGCTGTCGAAGCCGATGCTGAACGTCCGGAGGTGGTGCTGGCCGGCCTCGGCGAGCAGCGCCACGATCATGCTGGAGTCCAGGCCGCCGGAGAGGAGCACCCCGACCGGGACGTCGGCGACCAGGCGCCGGCGTACCGCCGTGCGCAGCGCGTCCCCGACGGCGGCCCGCCAGTCCGCCGCGTCCATGCCGGCGTGCGCCGGGTCCCGCAGGTAGTCCGGCCGCCAGTAGAGGTGGTCCCGGCTGCGCCCGTCCGCCTCGACGATCCGCACGGTGGCCGGGGGCAGCTTGCGCACGCCGCGCAGCACCGTACGCGGCGCGGGCACGATCGAGTGCCAGGACAGGTAGTGGTGCAGGGCCACCGGGTCGACGCCGGTGTCCACGTCGCCGGCGCGCAGCAGCGCCGGCAGGGTGCTGGCGAACCGCAGCCGCCCGGGCGCCTCGGCGAGGTAGAGCGGTTTGATGCCGAGCCGGTCGCGGGCCAGCAGCAGCCGGCGCCGGCGCCGGTCGACCAGGCCGATCGCGAACATGCCGACCAGGTGGTCGACGAACCGTTCCCCCCACTGCGCGTACGCCACCAGGATCACCTCGGTGTCGCTGGTGGAGTGGAAGGTGTGCCCGGCGGCGCGCAGTTCCTCGCGCAGCTCAGGGTAGTTGTAGACGCAGCCGTTGAAGACCAGGCCGAGTCCGAGGTCCTCGCGGACCATCGGCTGGGCGCCGGCGTCGGAGAGGTCGATGATGGTCAGCCGGCGGTGCCCGAGGGTCACCCAACCGTCGCCCCACAGGCCCTCCCCGTCCGGGCCGCGGGACCGCATCGCCTCCGTCATCCGGGTGACCGCATCGGCGTCCGGTGTCGAGCCGTCGAACCTCGCCTCGCCGCTGATCCCGCACATGCTCAGCGGCCACCGTTCGCCCGGGGCACCCGACCCACCGTCACCACTCCTGTCGCGTCGACCCCTGTGACGGACCACCCGTACGGGTCCGGTCCCGTCCGCAGGACGGAGGGGTGGGCTACCCGCCGGTGTGGCGGCCAAACTCCGCCCGGTTCAGGGGTGAACCACGGCTCCCGTGTCGCGGCGGTCGTGCTCGGCTGGTCGCCGTCGTCCGGCAGGTGGACCCGCTGGCTCGGCCTCGGCGGCGGGGTCAGCCGCGCAGCGTACCGAGGATGCGGGCGAGAGAGTCCCGGTCGGTCGGGGTCAGGTCGCCGAAGAAGCGGGCCGCTTCGGCCCTGCGGGCGGCCTGGATGGCCGCGCCGGTGCGCGTACCGTCGTCGGTCAGCGCGACCAGGGTCGCCCGCCGGTCGGCCGGGTCGGGCCGGCGCTCGACGAGCCCCCGGCCCTCGAGGTCGTCGACCACCTCGGTGGCGGAGCGGGGGGCGATGCGCAGCTGCTCGGCGAGCGCGCTGAGCCGCAGCGGCCCCTGCCGGCCGAGCACGCCGAGCGCGCGTGCCTGGCTGGGGGTGACGTCCCAGGGCGCCAGCGCCTCCCGGGTGCGGTGGCGCAGCCGCCGGGCCACCGACCAGAACGCCTCGGCCAGGCCGTCGTCGCCGCCGTCCACCCCGGTCACGGGAATACCGTAGCAGCAGAAGCCGTTGTTCCCTCATGTTGAGGTAACCTCAGCATGCCGGACGTGAAGGCGGTATCCCTTTGGCACCCACCCCCACCGGCCGCGACCGCGGTCCACGCACGGTCAGCGCCGCCGAGAAGGCGCAGGCCCGCCAGGTGTCGTGGCGACGCATCGGCGCCCTGTTCACCCCGCACCGCGGGGCCCTGGCCACCGTCACCGCGATCATCGTGGTCTCCTCGGTGCTCGGCATGGCCTCGCCGTTCCTGCTCCGTGCCGTGATCGACCGGGCCCTGCCCGAGCGCGACCTCACGCTGCTGGTCTGGCTGGTCGCCGGCCTGGTCGCGGTCGCCGCGGTGACCGCGGTGCTCGGCGTGGTGCAGACCTGGATCTCCACCCGGGTCGGGCAGCAGGTCATGCACCGGCTGCGCACCGACGTCTTCCGCCACCTGCAACGGCAGTCGCTGGCGTTCTTCACCCGGACCCGCACCGGCGAGGTGCAGTCTCGGATCACCAACGACATCGGTGGCATGCAGAACGTGGTCACCTCCACCGCCACCTCGGTCGCGGCCAACCTGACCACCGTGGTGGCCACCGTCGTGGCCATGCTGGCGCTCTCCTGGCGGCTCACCCTGGTCTCGCTGGTGGTGCTGCCGCCGGCGATCTGGCTGACCCGGCGGGTGGCCCGGCTGCGCCGGGAGATCACCGCGCGGCGGCAGCGGGAACTCGCCGACCTCAACGTCACCGTGGACGAGAGCCTGTCGGTCAGCGGGGTGCAGTTGGCCAAGACGCTGGGCACCGGCCCGGCGCTGGTCGAGCGCTTCACCGCCTCCTCGGCCCGGCTGGTCGACCTGGAGCTGCGGTCCGAGCTGGCCGGCCGGTGGCGGATGGCCTCGATGAGCGTCGTCTTCGCCGCCATCCCCGCGGTCATCTACCTCGCCGCGGGCCTGCCCGGCACCGCCGGCACGCTCAGCATCGGCACCCTGGTTGCCTTCACCGCGTTGCAGGGCGGCCTGTTCCGGCCGTTGATGGGCCTGCTCAACGTGGGCGTCTCGCTGACCGCCTCGCTGGCGCTCTTCGCCCGGATCTTCGAGTACCTGGACCTCCCGGTCGAGGTGGCCGACCCGGCCGACCCGGTGCGGATCGACCCCCGGCGGGTCCGTGGCCACCTGCGGCTGGAGGACGTCACCTTCAGCTACCCGGGCAGCGACACCGCGGCGCTCGCCGGGGTCAGCGTCGACGTGCCCGCCGGCACCGGACTGGCCCTGGTCGGCGAGACCGGCTCCGGCAAGAGCACGCTCGCCGCGCTGGTCAGCCGGCTGCACGACCCGACCAGCGGCCGGGTCACCGTCGACGGGGTCGACCTGCGCGACCTGCGCCTGGCCGACCTCGCCGCGATCGTCGGCGTGGTCAGCCAGGAGACCTACCTGCTGCACACCACGGTGCGGGAGAACCTGCGCTACGCCCGCCCGGACGCCACCGACGCCGAGATCGAGGCCGCCGCCCGCGCCGCGCAGATCCACGACCTGATCGCCGGGCTGCCCGACGGCTACGACACCGTGGTCGGCTCCCGGGGCCACCGCTTCTCCGGCGGGGAGAAGCAGCGGCTGGCCATCGCCCGCACCCTGCTGCGCGACCCGCGGATCCTCGTCCTCGACGAGGCCACCAGCGCGCTGGACACCGAGACCGAGCGGGCGGTGCAGCGGGCCTTCGACGCGCTGGCCGAGGGGCGGACGACCATCACCATCGCGCACCGGCTCTCCACCGTGCGCGACGCCGACCAGATCGCCGTGCTCGACCACGGCCGGATCGTCGAGGCCGGCACCCACGACGCCCTGCTCGGCCGCCACGGCCGCTACGCCGCCCTGGCCGCCTGACCCGTCGCCGCGCCGGCCTGGCGCGGGCTTGCCAAATCATGACAGCCTCGGCGGCGTGGGCACCTTGCTGGCGCAGCTTCCGGCGCTGTTGGGCGTACTGGTCGGAACCCTCGGCACGATCCTCGCCACCTCCCTGGCGGACCGGGCCCGGTGGCGACGCAACCAGAGCATCCGGTGGGACGAGCGGCGGCTCGACGCCTACGTCGAGTACGCGCACGCCGTCAAGGAGAGCCATGCCGTCGCACTCCGGATGACCGCCGACCACCGGCCGGAGTCCCGCAGCCACCCGATCGACCGGGAGTCCGGCCTGGCGAGGCTGGCCGAAACCGATGCCCGGCGCAGCATCGCCTGGGAGAACATGCTCCTGCTCGGCGACGAGGCGACGGTCACCGCGGCCAGGGTCTGGCGGGACGCGGTGTGGCAGATGGAGCGCCTGGCTCGGGGCATCGCCGACCCGGAACCCGACCTGGCCCTGGTGCTCTCCCGGGTCAACGAGGCACGGGACGGCTTCTACCGCGCGGCCCGTCGGAGTCTCGCCGTCCAGGGTGGTTCGGTGGCGCAGTCCGCGCTGCTGGAGCAGGCGCTGCTCGACCGGGCGGCTGCGGCCGGCGGGCGCGACGTCGTCCCACAACCGTCTCGAAACCGTCGCTAAACCGTCTCATTATTCCGCCGCGGCGGTGCGGTCCAGGTGGCGGTAGACGGTGGCCCGGGACACCCCCAGCGCGGTGGCGATGTCGTCCACCGAGTGGCTGCCCTCGGCGTGCATCCGGCGCGCGGCCTCGACCTGTTCGTGGCCCAGCGCCCGGGGCCGACCCGGCCGGCGTCGGCGCGCTGCCGACGTTCCGGCGACGGCGGCCTGCGGGCCGGGCGCGGCCAGCAGCTGGCGGACGCCGTCGAGCATGTCCTCGCGCAGCACCGCGTCCGGCACGTCGGCGAAGAAGACCACCGGGTCGCTGCACATGGCGACCGCCTGCACCGCGCGGACCCGCTCCCGGCGCCCGGCGTCCGGCCCGGCGATGAGGTCGTTGGCCCGCATGGCGATCCGCATCAGGCGGTGGTACGTGTCGCCGCGGGTGATCAGGGCGATGTCGTGGAAGAGCATGCCGAGCGGGCGGCGGTGGGTGAGCATGGTGTCGACCCAGCCCTCCAGCACTGTCCACCGGGCCCGATCGGTGGGCAGCGCCTCAGCGCTGTCCAGCAGCCGCTCCAGGTCGCCCACCAGCGGCTCGATCAGGGCCGCGAGCAGGTGCTCCTTGGCCGGGAAGTGGTAGAGGATGGCGGCCTTGGTCAACCGCAGCCGGTCGGCGATCTGGCGCAGCGAGGTGCGCTGGTAGCCGTGCTCGGCGAAGAGGTCGAGCGCGGCGCGCAGGATCCGGGTGCGGGTGTTGTCCACGGCCTCCACGGTCATGCCGGCAAGGGTAGCCGGGTCCTGACCGGTGGGCGGCATCACTGTTGATTCGGCTGACCGACGGTCAGTACAGTGGGCGCGTCGGGGGTGTCAAACGGCAGGAGGGGCGGCCATGCCCGTCATCGAGATCGGCAACCTGGTCAAGACGTTCGGCAGCGTCCGGGCACTCGACGGGCTCGACCTGCGGGTCGAGGCGGGGGAGGTGCACGGCTTCCTCGGGCCGAACGGTTCCGGCAAGTCCACCACCATCCGCATCCTGCTCGGCCTGCTGCGCCGCGACGCGGGCGAGGCGCGGCTGTTCGACGCCGACCCGTGGCGCGACGCGGTGGCCCTGCACCGCCGGCTGGCCTACGTGCCCGGTGACGTGAACCTGTGGCCCAACCTCTCCGGCGGCGAGGCGATCGACCTGCTCGGCAAGCTGCGCGGCGGCCTGGACCGGCGCCGCCGCGACGAACTGCTCGACCGCTTCGACCTGGACCCGACCCGCAAGTGCCGCACCTACTCGAAGGGCAACCGGCAGAAGGTGGCCATCGTCGCCGCCTTCGCCTCGAACGTCGAGCTGTACGTGCTCGACGAGCCGACCTCCGGGCTCGACCCGCTGATGGAGGCGGTGTTCCAGGACGAGGTGCGGCGGATCAAGGGCGACGGCGCCACCGTGCTGCTCTCCAGCCACGTGCTCGCCGAGGTCGAGGCGCTCTGCGACCGGGTCAGCATCATCCGCGAGGGCCGCACCGTCGAGACCGGCACGCTGAGCGAGCTGCGCCACCTCACCCGCACCGCGGTGACCGTCGAGACCGCCCGGCCGCTGACCGGCCTGGACGCGCTGTCCGGCGTGCACGCGGTGAGCGAGGTCGACGGGCGCACCCACCTGGAGGTCGAGCCCGCCCACCTGGACGAGCTGCTCGGGCACCTGGTCCGGTTCGGCGTGCGCGCGCTGACCAGCGCCCCGCCCACCCTGGAGGAGCTGTTTCTGCGCCACTACGGCGACGAGCGTCCGGCGGCCGACGCGACCGCGAACGGCCACCGGGCGGGCGTCGGCCGCCGGGCGGGTGCCCGATGAGCGCGCTCACCGGCACCGGGCGGCTGGCCCGGCTCGTGCTGCGCCGCGACCGGGTCCGGCTCGCCATCTGGATGCTCGGCACGCAGCTGCTCGGCTATGCCCTCGCGCAGAGCGTCGTCGGCTTCTACCCGGACGAGGCCGCCCGGGTCGGCTACGCCACCACCTCGGCGTCCAGCCTGGTCGCCCGGGCCTTCAACGGGCCGATCGCCGGCAGCGACCTGGGCGCCGTGGTGGTCGCCGAGACGTACGTCACGCTGGCCCTGATCTTCGCGCTGCTGAGCACCTTCGCGGTGGTCCGGCACACCCGGCAGAACGAGGAGACCGGCCGGGCGGAACTGCTCGGCGCCTCCGTCGTCGGCCGGTACGCGCTGCTCACCGCCGCGCTGCTGGTGATCGTCGCGGCGAACGTGGCGGCCGCGGCCCTGCTCGCGCTGGCCCTGGCCGGCGCCGGCCTGCCGCTGGCCGGGTCGGTCGCCGCGGCGGCCGCGATCGGGGGCGTCGGCGTGGCGTTCACCGGCATCGCCGCGGTCACCGCCCAACTCTCGGTCACTTCCCGGGGCGCGAACGCGCTTGCCGCCGCCGCCGTCGGGATCGCCTTCCTGCTCCGCGCCGCCGGCGACGTGCTGGGCGAGCAGACCGACGGTGGCCTGCGCGTGGTCAGCGCCTGGCCGTCCTGGCTCTCCCCGCTCGGCTGGGGCACCCAGGTGCGCGCCTACACCGAGGACCGGTGGTGGGTCCTCGCGCTGCCCGCCGTGCTGCTGCTCGCCGCGGTGGCGGCGGCCTACGCGCTGGCCGAGCGGCGGGACATCGGCGCCGGGCTGGTCGCGCCCCGTCGCGGGCCGGCGACCGCCGCACCCGGACTGCTCAGCCCCGCCGGGTTGGCCTGGCGGCTGCAACGCGGCGCGCTGCTCGGCTGGGCGGTCGGGGTGGCGGTGCTCGGCTTCTCGATGGGCATCGCCGGCGACGAGTTCAACGCCATGATCGAGGAGAACCCGGCCGCCGCCGAGGCGATCGCCGCGATGGGCGGCGGGGCGCAACTGATCGACGCCTACCTGGCCGCGATGCTCGGGCTGTTCGCGCTGACCATCGGGGCGTACGTCGTGCAGGCCCTGCTGCGGGTGCGCGGCGACGAGTCCGACGGCGTGCTCGAGGCCGTCCTCGCCACCGGGGTGAGCCGCGCCCGCTGGCTGGGCACCCAGGTGCTCGCCGCGGCGGCCGGCGCGCTCGCCCTGGTGCTGCTCGCCGGCCTCACCACCGGCCTCGGCTACGGCCTGGTCGCCGGCGACCCGGTCGGGCGCGCGGTCGACCTGGCCGGCGCCGCGCTCGTACGCCTGCCGGCCCTGCTCGTGGTGGCCGGAGTGGTGACGGCGCTGTTCGGGCTGCTGCCCCGCTGGTCGGTGGTGCTGTCCTGGACGGCGCTGCTGGTCTTCCTGCTGCTCGGCCAGCTCGGCGCGGTGCTGGAGCTGCCGCAGGCCGCGCTCAACCTGTCCCCGTACACGCACGTCCCCTCCGTTCCCGCGGTCGACCCGGCGGCGCTGCCCCTGGTCGTGCTGACGGCGGTGGCGGCGGCGCTGCTCGCCGGAGGTGTGGCGGCCTTCCGCCACCGCGACGTCCCCTCCTGACGCCGCGCTTGCGGGCCCGCCCTCCGGCAAGATCCGCGCAACTTCAGAGAAGTTGTCCCCTCGCAGGCCCTCCGAGGCCGCAACTTCCCTGAAGGTGCGCGGTGCCGGTCGGCCCTGTCGGGTGCCGGACACCTAGGGTCGGCAGTTGGCATGTTCCCGCAGACTCTTCGGCCAGGGCAACGGAACTGCCAGGGCCGAGGGGGAGAGGGCGCGAGTTGTCGAAGGCGAGGCGCCGGGGTGCTCCGACACCGAGGAAGCCGGCTCGCGCGGCTCGGACGCCGACGGTCGCCGCGTCGGCCACTCGACCCGGCGGCGGCGTCGAGGCCGGGGAAAGGGTGACCGGCCCGACCGCGGACGGCGGCGGCTATTCGGTGCGGGTGGAGCGGCCGGCGCCCTCGCCGGTGCAGACCGGTGTGCTGCTGGCGCTGCCGCTGCTTCTCATCGCCGCGGGCGAGGCGGCCCTGTCCTCCGCCTTCGGCGAGTTCGGTGCGGCGTGGACGGTGTGGTGGGACGGTCGGTCGGCGAGCCAGCAACCGCTGTGGGGACACACGGTGCTGTGGTGGGCCCGGGTCGGCAAGCTGTTGCAGTTCGCCGCCGGCCTGGTGGTCGTCCTCGACCTGCTTGGGCCGGAGCGGCTGCGAGCCGCGGGACGCCGGCTGTCGCACAGCTATGCCGAGGCCCGACAGCTCGCCACGGCGATGCGTCCCGAGATCAGGCGGACCCTGCCGACCGCCGTGCAGAGTGCGGTGGCGCAGTTCCTGCTGGTCGCCAACATCGGACTCGCCATCATGTTCGCCGTCCAATGGACGACCGTCCGGCAGAATCCCACCCTGCTGGCGCCGCTCGCCGTCTCGGTGGTGGCGTTCGGTGTGATCCTGCTGGTCGGTGGGCCCGCGGTCCAGTACGGCGTGCGGATGCCGTTCATCGGCCTGTTCCTGCTGCTGACCACGCTGGTCCTGGCGCCGATCGCGGCCGTCTTGGACAACGCGAACCCGGGGCACCTGCTGCGCTGGCTCGGTGTCGGGTTCTTCGTCGCCGGGTTCACCCTCGACCTGCTCGGCTCCTAGCCGTCGCCCGCCGCCGGGTGGTGGGTCGCAGACCGGTGAGTTGAACGTAGACCTCGCGTTTGGCGATCGCGTCGCCGCGGTGGTCGAGCACGTAGCCGGTCAGCCAGACCCAGCCGGGATACGCGGGCCCGTCGGCCACCGAGACGACCCGGAGGGTCAGCGCCCGGCTCCCGGCGAACTGCACCGAGGCTCGCCCGTCGACGACCAGCAGGTCACCGGGGGCGGGTCGGCCGCTACCAGCGGCGCTCGTCGACATGGTGGTCCTGCGTCGGCCGGCACTCCCGTGCGTGCATGGTCTGCCAGTCGCGCAGCGCCCGGCGGAGCCGGTCGTTCTCCTGGCTGAGCAGCCGTACCACCTCGTTGAGGTCGGTCAACTCGTCGGCCACCCGATGCTGGAACTCGCGTACCTCCTCAAGGTCGACGCCCCGACGGCGCGCGGCGAATTCGCGGGTCCGCACCTCGTGCGGCGTCAACCGGGCCGGGTAGCCGGCCCCGCAGGGCTGGCCGCCCCGATACACCTGAGCCACGATGGTCCTTTCTGGGCGGGGAGCGCGGAGGGTCCCGGTAGGAGGCAGGAGGGCGGGTCGTCCGCGCGAGGGCCGCGGACGACCCGCCCGCTCCGCCGCCGCACACTCTCGGTCAGAGGTACGGCAGCCGAGCTGGTCCGGCAGGTCGGGACGGGCCTCCGCGCCCCGCACTACCAGGGAGTGCCTCAAGCCCTTGTTGCCACGCAAGGGGAGAGGCGAGTGCAAACTTAGCTGTCCCAGTCGTCTTAGTCAAACCCAGAGTTGTCGGCGAGTGTCCTTGCGTGATCGAATTGGCGCGCCACGCAGGGGGAGTCATGCCGATCACCGCCGACTACATCCGCATCGCCGACAAGATCGTCGCCGACGTCGAGGCGAAGAAGCTCAAGCCGGGAGACAAGCTGCCGTCGATTGCGCAGCTGGCGGCGACCTACAAGGTCAGCCCGTCCACGGTGAAGCAGGTCTACGTGCGGTTGGAGGCGCTAAGGGTGATCTGGCGGCATCAAGGCAAAGGCGTCTTCGTCAATAATCCCGCGTTGTGGATGCGCGAGCCATGATGGCGGCGCCGACTGCGGCGTGCCCGTTCGGGGGGTGGTGTTGAGATCGACTCCGGGGCATCCTCGTCGATGTGAAGGCCTTCGTCGGGGTGACGGATGAGAAGTGGTTCCGCTTCCTGGCGGCACGTCCAGCTCTCAACGAGGTCAACTTCTGGCGACCGTCAGGTGGGGGATTTCAGGCGCTCACGCCGGGTGAGCCCTTCTTCTTCAAGGCTCATTACCCCCTGAACCGCGTCGTCGGTGGCGGTTTCTTCAGTGGCTTCACCCGGCTACGAATCTCCGAGGCTTGGGAGTTGTTCGGTGAGGCCAACGGAACGGCCAGTATCGAGGAGATGCGCCGCAGCGTCGGGCGCTACCGCAAGCAAGCGATCCGCCCTGACGAGGATCCGGACATCGGCTGCATCTTCGTCCGTGACGTGAAGTTCTTCCCGGATGAGTCGACCGTTGATCCGCCGCCCAGGTTCGCTTCAAACGTAGTGCAGGGCAAGACGTATGACCTTGCCGAACCCGCTTGGGGAGACTACTTCGAGTTGCTCGTTCATCGCCTGATCGGTACGACCATCGATCTTGATCCGAGCCAGCCCTGGCATCGACCCGGACCGGTGTATGGCGATCCGAGGTTGATGCCGCAGCGGCTTGGCCAGCAGTCGTTCAAAGCCGTGGTCCTAGGGGCGTACGGCCGGCGGTGCGCCGTCACAGGCAACAGGGTTGGGCCGGTGTTGCAGGCTGCGCATATCCGGCCACTACCGAAGGGTGGCGAGCACCGCCTAGACAACGGCTTACTCCTCAAGTCCGACGTTCACATTCTCTTTGACCGCGGTTACCTAGGCGTAGATCCGAAGTACCGACTGATGGTCAGCCCGCGGCTTCGCACAGAGTTCGGCAACGGCGACCAGTTCTATGCCAAGGCGGGGCAGCAGATAGCCGTCCCCGAGCGGCGCAGCGATCGGCCGAATGTCGAGTTCCTGGAATGGCACCTCGGCACGGTCTTCAAGGCCGCCTGAGCAGTTCTTCAACCTCTGCGTTGTAGCTCTGCTAACACCCACCTAGCAGAACTGGCGCGTGCGTGGCGTCTATCCACAGCGGAAGGTGAGTCCACAGGTCGGGAGGGGGTGGAGTGGCGCGCCCCCGGGGCGCGCGGGCAACGTCGGCAAGGTGAACTCCGTACTCCGGGTCCTGATCGAGCGGGGCGGCGGGCTGGTAACCCGGGACGCCGCGCTGCGAATGGTGCCGCGGTGGGCGGTGCAGGATGCCTGTCGCTCGGGCCGGCTGGTCCGGCTGCTGCCCGAGGTGTACGTAGACGCCGACCTGGTGAACGACACCGAGGGCGGACCGCCGCTGGCCCGCGTCGAGCCGGGATTGGCCCGTCGGGCGGTCTTGGCGTACGCCGGCTGGCGGGGTGCGCTGAGTCACCTCACGGCGCTAGACGTGTGGGGCCTGCGTCGGCAGCCAGCTGCCGAGCCGCTGCACGTGGAGGTGCCGGCGGAGTCGGGGATCCGTACCCGCACACACATCGTGGCGCATCACCGCCGTGGCTTTGCCGCCGAGCCCCCGCGGGTGGTTGTGCGCGGTGGTACGGCCGTGACCCGGCTGGAGCGTTCGTTGGTCGATGCCTGGCCGCTGCCGCCCTTGGTGGACCGATCCGTGCCGCTCATCCAGGCCGTCAACGATCGGCTGACCACGCCGCAGCGGGTCGATGCCGCGCTCGGGCAGGCACCGCGGCTGGGCGACCGAGCCGGGCTTCGCCGGTTGTTGGACCGGCTCGTCGCCGGGTGCCGCAGCCCGCTGGAGATCTGGGGGCACGATCACGTCTTCACCGGGCCCGGGATGCCGGCCTTCCGGCGGCAGGCCCGGGTGCGGGTGGGCGCGCAAACCGTCTACCTCGACCTGTTCGCCGAGGCGGAGCGGGTTGACATCGAACTCGACGGCGCCACGACGCATGGCGACCCGCGGGAGCGCGAGATCGACCTGCGCCGGGACGCCCTGCTCGCCACCCGGGGCATCCTCGTGGTCGCTTCACCCACCGCCGACTCACCCACGCCCCCGACGAGGTCCGCCGCGAGACCCTCGCCATCCTCGCTTCCCGCCGCCCCGACCGATGATCGCCTCAGCCGTGCAGCAGTCGCGGCAATCCTCCTTGATCGTCTGATGGCCAGCAGGGCGGGAGAGGCCGTTCTCACCTGCTCACCATCAGACGATCAAGGGCTCGAACCGCCGTGGGCGGCGCGGGCGCGATCGATTCGGGGGCTTTACAACGATGTAGCCCTGGGGCATGATCAGCGACGCAACACAGTGGACAGTCGAGGTGCGTGGCTGGCCACGGCTGGGCGGGACGTCCCCACCCTCGGCGTTCCGCCCGGCCCTAAATCGGCGCCGCAGCCCCGCGCAGAGCGCCAGCGCCAGCACCCGCCAGACCGGTCGCGTCCGCCAAGGAAGATGTGCGGCGGCCGGGGCGCGCCGACGAGCTGACGCTGGCCCGCAAGCTGCGCGACGACGGCCGGCGCGCGAATCTGGTGCGCTGCCACATCCGGGACTCGTGAGCCACCGGTCGGCGCCTCGGACACCATCCGCAGTCGACCGCCAACGGGTTGTCGTCGCCGGTGCCGATCGGTCCACCTTGCGGTGCCGTCCGGCGGCTCGAGCCGTAGAGTGCCGCCGTGACTGAGATCGGCGCGCAGGTCGACCTGTTCCACCCCGCTGACCGGGTGTGGCGCACGTTGACGGATCGTGGGCTGTTGGCCCGGTGGTTCACCAAGGCTGAGCCGGTGGCGGGGCCGGATGGGCGGCTGCTGCTGCACACGGCGGACCTACCCGGCTTCGACGCCGCAGTGGACGCCGAGGTGGTCGACCGGCGGGAGCCGGAGCTGCTCGCGTTGCGCTGCCAGGAGGCCGACCGGCGTACCCGGCTGACCTGCACCATCCTCCCCACCGCCGAGGGCTGCCGGCTCTCGGTCAGCGAGGTCCTGGAGCACGGCAGCTGGCCGGACGACCAGCGCGAACGCCGCGAGGAGTACTACCAGCAGACGCTGTCCGGGCGGCTCCCGGCGATCCTCGACTGGTTGGCCTTCCAGCAGGTCGACCTGCGGCGTGGCGAGCCCGGGATGACGGCCGAGTTGCCGGTGACCGAGGCGCCCGAACCGGCGCCGGCGGGCCGCCGCCGTCTTCCGGTGCTGATCGCGGCGGTGGCCGCAGCCGTACTCGCTGCCGGGGCGGTGGCGGTGTGGGCGGTGCTGCCGGGCGAGCCGGAACGCCCCGCCGGGTCGGACGCCGCGGCGCTGCCGACCGCCCCGACCGCCACGAACCGTCCCGCCCAGCCGATCCCGTCCTCGCGCCCCGCGCGGAGCTCCACCTCCAGCAACGCCCGCCCGAGTCGGACCCCCGCGGCGAAGCCCTCGTCGGCGTCCGCCTCGACCGCGCCGTCGGCCCCCGCGCTGACCGCTCGCTACGAAACCACGAGGCCTCGTCTCCTCGGCTACACCGGCGAGGTGGTGATCGACAATCCCGGCAGTGCGGCGGCGGACTGGAAGCTGGTCGTCACGCTGCCCGAGGGCAGCACGGTCACCGACGCCAGGAAGGTCGAATGGCAGCAGGACGGGCAGGTGGTGACCTTCACCGGGTCACCCGTGCCGGCCGGTGGATCGCAGACGGTCCAGTTCGACGTCCGTGACGCCGGGGTCAGGCGGGCGCCGGACGGCTGCACGGTCAACGACAACCCCTGCGCCGGCCTCTGACACCGGGCCGGGCGCGCACCAGCCCCGGGGGAACGCCGGGCCGGGGGAGCGCCAGCCCCGGCGAGCGCCAGGCCGGGGACGCATCAGGTCCGGGGGAGCGCCAGGCCGGGCGGCGAAGAACCCGGGTGGCGGGACCGGAGCGGGAGCGGTTGACGGCGTTCAGGCCGGGCTGATGTGCGCGGCGAGGATCCGCCAGCCGCGCTCGTCGTCGTAGACCCAGGTGCGGGTGTAGCGCAGCCGCGCCGCGAACGGTGCGCCGCCGAACAGTCCCGTCACCCGGCCCACGAAGATCGTCACCCCGGTGCTGCCCTCGACGATCAGGTCCAGTTCCTCCTCGGCCAGCTCGTCGATGATCGAGCTCCGGCTCCGGTGGGCGGCCAGGTCGTCCCGCTTGCCGTACCGGTTGCCGTCCGGGCCGATGGTGATCAGGTGGTCGTCGAGCAGCTGGTCGAGGGCGGCCACGTCCCCGGCGCGTTGCGCTGCCTGGAGGCGGCGCTCGGCGTCGAGCAGCTCGGCCTCGCGCTCGCTGTCCGGCATGCTGCCCTCCTCCTGCTTAGGCGTGGATCGACGGGCCGGTCGGGGCCACGGTCAGCACCGTGCCCTCGACGGCGGACAGGTGGGCCAGCTCGATCAGCGCGACCGTGTCGACCGCGTCGTACGGGTCGACCGGCATCGGCGCGCCGTCCCGCAACGCCGCCACCACCTGCTGGTAGAAGTTCTGGTAGCGGCCGGGCTCGGTGGGCACCGGCCGCAGGTCGCCGTCGACGCCGAGCTGGCCGTACCGCTCGGGAGGGACCTCGCCCCAGCCCGGTGTGCCCGGCCGGCCGCCGTCGCGCAGCGCCGCCTCCTGCACGTCGAGCCCGTAGCTGGTGTACGCGGCGCGGTCGCCGAGGATCCGCAGGCGCGGCCCGAGCTGCGCCGCCAGGGCGGTCATCCAGAGGTGGGAGCGGATGCCGTTGGTGTGGGTCAGCGCGACGAACGCGTCGTCGTCGACCTGGGCGCCCGGCCGACGGCGGTTCACCTCGGCGTAGACGCTGCGTACCGGGCCGAACAGCTGCACCGCCTGGTCGACGAGGTGGGCGCCCAGGTCGTAGAGGGTGCCGCCGGCCTCGTCGGGGCGCCCGAGCTCCCGCCAGCCGGGTTTGATCGCCGGCCGCCAGCGCTCGAAGCGGGACTCGAAGCGGGCCACCTTCCCCAGCGCGCCCTCCTCGACGAGGCGGCGGGCGGTCAGGAAGTCGCCGTCCCAGCGCCGGTTGTGGAACACCGTCAGCGGCACCCCGCGCCGGCCGGCCTCGTCGACCAGGTCCCGGCCCTGCGCGGCGGTGGCGGCCAGCGGCTTGTCCACCACCACCGCCAGCCCGGCGGCCACCGCCGCCCGGGCCATCGGCACGTGCTGCCGGTTCGGCGTCGCCACCACGACCAGGTCGAGCGCGTCCGGCGAGCGCCAGAGCTGCTCGACGTCGTCGACGAGCCGGGCGTCCGGGTGATCCTGCCGGACCTGGTCGCGTCGCTGCGGGTCGCGGGTCACCACGACCTCCAACCGCAGCCCGGGCGTCGCGGCGATCAGCGGGGCGTGGAACACCCGCCCGGCGATCCCGTAGCCCAGCAGGCCGACCCGCAGCGGAGTTCCCGTCGTCCCCGTCATGCCACCCTCGTCTCGTACCGCCGGTCCGCCCGGCCCGATGGCACCGAACTTACGCCCCACGCGGGCGTCGCTTCACCGCATGGCGGGCATTCGCGCGGCGGTGGCCGCCGGCCGAGGGGGAGGGGGGCCGTACGCCGACCGGCGTACGACCCCTCCACCTCGCGGTCGCCGCGGCGGCGGGCCGGCGGTCCGGCTCAGACGCGCGACCACTTCTGGTTGGCGCCGCCCGTGCAGTCCCACAGTTGCAGCTTGCCGCCGTTGGTGGCGACCCAGTCCCGCACGTCGACGCACCGGTTGCTGTTGAGGTTGACCAGGTCGCCGGCGCCGTTGAGGGTGAAGCGTTGGGCCGGGTTGCCGTTGCAGCTGACCAGGTTGACCTCGGTGCCGTTGGCCGTGCCGGCCCAGGCCGGGTCCATGCACTTGCCCATCGCCTGGACGGTGCCGTCGGCGGCGAAGGTCCACGCCTGCGCGGCGGTGGTGTTGCAGTCCCAGATCTGCAGCTTGGCCCCCTCGACCGGGTTGGCGCCGGGGATGTCGATGCACCGGCCGCTGTGCGCGCCCCGGATCCGGCTGGTGCCGGACGGCGGCGGGGTGCCGCCCGAGGTGTAGCCGGAGACCCGGACGTAGTCGACCAGCATCTGCTGCGGGAACTGCGTCGAGGCGTCCGGGTAGCCGGGCCAGTTACCGCCGACGGCCACGTTGAGGATCATGAAGAAGGGGTGGTCGAACACCCAGCGGTTGCCGCCGAGCCGGCTCGGGTCGACCCGGTGGTACTCGACGCCGTCTAGGTACCAGATGATCGAGTTCGGCTCCCAGTCCACCCGGTAGGTGTGGAAGGCGTCCGCCAGCGGCTGGCCGATGGTGCGGCTGCCGGTGATGCCCCCGCCGCCGGAGTAACCCGGGCCGTGGATGGTGCCGTAGACGGTGTTCGGCTCCCGGCCGATGTTCTCCATGATGTCGATCTCGCCGGCGGCCGGCCAGCCGACGGTGCCCATGTTGTTGCCGAGCATCCAGAACGCCGGCCAGATGCCCTGCCCGCGTGGGATCTTGATCCGGGCCTCGAACCGCCCGTACGCCTGGGTGAAGGTGGCCGCCGTCAGCAGCCGGGCGGAGGTGTACTCGCACCGGCCGTAGTGGCACTGGTAGTTGGCCGGGTTCTCCCGGCGGGCGGTGATGACCAGGTTGCCCTGGCCGTCGTGCACGGCGTTGCTCGTGCTGTTGGTGTAGTACTGCCGTTCGTTGTTGCCCCAGCCGCTCCCGCCGATGTCGAACCGCCACCTGCTCTGGTCGACCGGGGTGCCGGCGGGCGCGTTGAACTCGTCCTGCCAGGTGATCCCGCCGATGGCCGCCTCGGCGGTGTCGGAGCGGCTGGGCAGGACGAGGGCTGCGGTGAGACCGACGACCGCGACTGCGGCGAGGACGAGCGCGCGTGGTCGGCGAAGGGCGGTGAACATGGCGTCTCCTGGGGGCGGGTCGGGATCAGGGGGCGGTGGTCGTGCGGCCGGAGGGAGCGACCGCTGGTCGAATCCGGTCGTGGCACACGCCGCTGCGCGGTGACCGGCGGTGGTGAGAGAGCGCTCTCTAGCGATGCTTGTCGATGGGCGTTTCATTTGTCAAGACTGTTGCCAGTTTGTTGCTCGGGTTCCGAAGCGGGTGGTTGGCCCCGCTCGTGCCGGTGCCACGCGGCTTGCCGGCCCGGGACGGGCGCCGGGCGTAGGCTGGCAGCCGTGGATCAAGAAGACCGGATCGCCCTGTTCCTGGACTACGAGAACCTCGCGCTGGGAGCGCGCGACCACCATGGCGGAGTGGCCTTCGACTTCCGTCCCATCGCCGACGCGCTCGCCGAGCGCGGGCGGGTGGTGGTGCGGCGGGCGTACGCGGACTGGTCGTACTTCGACGAGGACCGCCGGATGCTCACCCGGTCGCACGTCGAGCTCATCGAAATCCCCCAGCGGATGGGGGCCACCCGCAAGAACGCGGCCGACATCAAGATGGCGGTCGACGCCGTGGAGCTGGCCTTCGAACGCGACTACATCTCGACGTTTGTGATCTGCACCGGCGACAGCGACTTCACCCCGCTGGTGCACAAGCTGCGCGAGCTCAACAAGCGGGTGATCGGCGTCGGGGTCGAGAAGTCCACCTCGGCGCTGCTCCCGCCCGCCTGCGACGAGTTCCTCTACTACGACCGGCTCGAGGGCGTCGACATCCCGTCGACCCGCGCCCGGCGCGGTCGACCGGCCCGGCTGCCCAGCCCGGAGCCGAAGCAGGTGGAGCAGGAGCCCGAGGCGCCGCCGGCGGTCGAGGAGCGGGCCCGGGACGTCGACACGCTCTCCGTGCTGGTCGCCCAGACGGTGGCCGGCCTGCAGGGCAGCTCCGAGGGCGCGGTGACCGCCTCGCGGCTGAAGCGCACCCTGCTCCGCAAGGACCCGACCTTCAGCGAGTCCGACTACGGCTTCCGCACCTTCGGGGAACTGCTGCGCCACCTGGCCGAGCACAACGTCGTCGAGCTGGCGGAGGGTCCCGCGAAGGGCGACCCCGAGGTCTCCCTGCCCGAGCACGGCGACCGCGAGGTCGCCTTCGGGCTGCTCCGCACCGTGGTGCTCGATCTGGCCGGCGGTGACGGCGCGGTGGCGCTGTCCGGCCTGAAGAACCAGCTACGCCGGGCCCGGCCCGACTTCAGCGAGAAGAAGCTCGGTTACCGCAGCTTCCTCCAGTTCTGCAAGGCGGCCGCCACCAGCGGCGCCGTCGACCTGAGCTGGAGCCCCGAGGCGGACGACTACCTGCTGACCGCGCAGCCCGCCTGACGCGCCCGGCAGCCGCGGTCGCGAGGGTGATGGTCCGGCCGGCCGTGACGCGGCCGGCCGGACCACCGACCGGCAGACCTCAGCCCACCACGGAGCGCAGCGGCACCCGGGCGTCCCGCAGGGCCCGCACCAGGTCACCGAGGAACGGGTGCTCGTCGGCCTGGCGCCCCTCCGGGTTCGGGATCACCAGGTAGGCCGAGCCGTTCGCCACGGACGTCCGGCTGTCACCGGTGAAGCCCGCGACGATCGCCCGGGTGCGGTCGAGGTCGGCGGGGGCCACCTCGATGGTGATCGGCCGCCAGCCACCGCCGAGGTCCGCCGGGACCGGCGCGGCCGCGGCGGCCGCGCGGGCCGGCTCGACGCCGCGCGCCGCCGCGCCGCGCTGCGCCGGCCCGCCGGGGTGCAGCAGCGCGTTGGCCACCAGGTGCAGCCCGTTCTCGTTGTACGCCCGGAAGAGCGGGTTGAACGCGAACAGCACCGCCCGCCCTGCGCCGGTCGGCTCGTCCACCAGCGCGACCGTGCCCTTCAACGCGTCGGTGCCGACGGTGTAGCCGTTGGCCCAGAAGGTGTCGCCGGTCGGGTAGCGGAGCACGTTGGTCCCGGTGCTGCTCGGGGTCAGGATGGGGTCGTTGTTGTTGAACTCGAAGTCCTCCGCCGGGCGGCCCAGCGCGACCGGGCTGTCGTGGTCGACGTCCACCCGCAGGTGCGAGCCGATCACCGTGTAGCCGGTCGGTTTCGGCTGCTCGGTGGTGGAGGTGAGCCCGGCGGCCCGGGCCATCCGGGTGCCCTCGTTGCGCAGCCCGAGGTAGGTGTGGCCCTGCGCGATCCAGTTCCGCAGGTTGGCCTGCCCGGCGGCGGTGAGACCGCCGGTCGGGCTGCTGCCGTCGGGCACCAGCAGCACCGTGCGGCCGGTGAACGCCTCGGTGTTGTCGTTGATGTCGGCCGTGGTCACCGGGGTCAGATTCAGCCCCCACCGCTTGCCGAGCACGTACCGGGCCTCGCCGTGCGAGCCGGACGTGGTGGAGATGCCGGTGCCCTGGAACAGTCCCACGTCCGGCAGTGCGAGCCGGGTCCCCTCGACCGGTGAGCGCGGGGTCAGCGTCACCCCGAGCGACTCGGCGAGCCGGTCGACCTCCCGGGTCAGGCGGGTTGCCGGCAGGCCGACCACGCCGCTGTCCAGGTCGCGCACTAGCGGTACGCCCCGACGCAGCAGCGCGAAGGTGAACTCCGCGGCCGCGGCGGAGTCCAGCGGGTAGGCGTACGAGCCCCATGGCGCCGCCAGAGCGGTCCGGCCGCCGCTGATCTGCCGGACCGGTCGCGCTCGTGGCCGGACGTCGTCGCCGGTGTAGACGGCGGACACGCCCATCAGCAGCGGGTTGCTCCAGGACGACACGTCGTAGAAGTACGGGAACGGGGTGTACGGATCCTCGCCCATGATCGCCTGGATCCAGTGCTTCTGCGGCTGGTCCATCGGGATCCAGTACGCGCCCTTCGGCACCGTGAGATTGGTGGCGCTGCGTCCGCCGAAGATCCGCGCGGTCGGCAACCGGGTCGGTCGCTGCACCTCGTACACCTCGACGTCCATCCGCCGCAGCCGCTCGACCAGCTGGCGTACGTCGGCGAGCTGCCGGTCCGGCAGCAGGAAGTACGAGCGGATCCGGATGTCCGGCACCGGGAACTGCACCGTGTTGGTGGGTTGGACCACCTCATTCGGCTCCAGCGCGCCGGCGCGGCCCTGGGCCAGCGCGTCCCGCCAGATCTGGAAGTAGCCGGTCAGCAGCTCGCGCTTGTGTGCCGCGGCCCAGCCCAGGGTGGACCACTGGGTGTGGAACTGCTGCTGCACCCGGTCGGGCACCGCCGAGGCGCTGCCCTTCTCGAACGTCATGCCGGCGGCGCCGAAGCCGGCGGCCGGCACCGTGTCGCCGTAGCCCATGAAGAACAGGTCGTAGGTGGAGTAGTTGAAGTAGCACTCGGTGGTGACCGCCCCGCCGCAGGCGCCGTTGTAGCCGAAGCCGGCCTTGTTCGCCTCACCGATCCGGTTGATCCAGTCGACCGCCTCGCCGGCGATCTCGTGGTGGATCGGGTCGGCGTTGGGCGGGAAGAAGTACTGCCGGCCGCCCATCTCGTGCGCGTCGATGAAAACCTGCGGCGGGTAGCGTCGCATGAGTTCGAGCTTGCTGTCGGTCTCCTGCTGGGTGCGGGCGAACCAGTCCCGGTTCAGGTCGAAGCCGAACTCGTTCTGCCGCCGGCTGGCGTCCCGGCCGTCCGGGTTCTGCGTCGGCACGATGACGGTGACCAGGTTCTCGTTGCGCCGGGCGACGTCGCACGACAGCCCGGACGCCAACTCGTACAGCGTCTTGAGCGCGGCGTCGGCGCCGCTCTTCTCGCCGCCGTGCACGTTTCCGGTCACCCAGACGATGGCCGGACCGCCGGCGGTCTCGGCGGCCTCGCGCGCCGAGGTGCGGCGCGGGTCCCGCAGGTCCCGGACGTTCTCGGCGATCTTCCGCAGCGTGGCCGGCCGGACGTTCGGCTCGGTGGACACCACCGCGTAGGGCAGCGGCTGGCCGAGCACGCTGGCCCCCAGGACTCCGGTGACGACGCGGTCGGAGGCGGCGTCCACGGCGCCCAGGTACTGGCTGATCTCGCCGGTGGTGACGACCCGCTCCTGGCCGAGGCCGAGCGGGAAGCCGAGGGTCTGCTCCGGGCTTGGCACGGTGGCCAGCCGGGCGTTCGGATCGTTGCTGCAGGGGGCGGGCCGGGGTGCGGCTTCGGCCGGCGCGCCGCCCAGCAGGGGCGTCATGCCGAGCAGGAGCGCGACCACGGTGGCGCTCGCCAACCGTCGCGGAGGAACCGTCCAGACCGGACGCGTCGCTGGGGCCATGTCGTGTTTCCCTTCCCGGGAACCGGCTCACATTGACGGAAGCCTATGACCTGCGATTTTCCCCGGTCAAGATCCTGCCGGCGCGGTCGACCGGGGTCGCGGAGGTCGCGGCTGACAGGCAGGGCCCCCGCGGCTGCCGGCTGCCCCTAGACTCCGGCTGTTCCGCAGCTCGACAGAAGGGAATGCCCGTGCGTCGCTGGACGGCCGCCCTGGCCCTGACCGTGGTGCTCGCCGGTTGTGGTGGCGGCGAACAGACCGAGACCATGACCCAGCAACCGGCGTGGCAGGGCGGCACGCCGACCACGTCACCCACGCCGGCCGCGCTGACGCCGGAGGAGGCGAAGAGCCGCTACCTGGCGATCGTCGCGCCGTACAACACGGCGTTAGAGAAGCTCGAGACGGCGGCCAACGCGGGGAAGCCGTGGCGGACGGTGCGGAAGCTGGCCGCCGAGGTGGCCCGGACGAACGCCGCGCACGCGGTGGCGCTGCGGGAGACGGCCTGGCCGGAGCAGGCCCGCGCCCTGATGGCCGCTCTGCTGAAGGAGAACGAGGTCGCGTTGCGGCACTGGCGACGCGCCGGCGAGGCGGCGGACGCCGAGGCGCTGATGCGGGAGATCCGCGCGGCGGCGGCGCACAGCGGCGGCGAGGAGGCCGGGAAGGTCCGGGCCGCGCTCGGGCTGCCCCCGTACCGGGAGAGCTGACGCCTCCTGGCTCTCCGGCACGCGTTCGCGCCGGTGGACCGTAGCGGACGGAGAGGGAACCGGACCTGGCCCGGGCCCGTCCAAGCCGCGGTCACACCGCCGATGAGGAGATGAGCTCGTGCGCGCAACCGATCTACGGCAACGCCTCCACCGGGCCGCGGCCTGGCCGCCGTGTCGCTGGCGGTGGCGGTCGCGGCTGCTGATCGGCATCGCCGCGCTGGTCGCGACAGCGCCCGTGTGGCCGGTGATCCAGCCCGGAGAGCCGGTCGCGGACGAGATGCTGGCCCCCGGCGAGGTGGCGGTGATCGTTCCGGTCGTGCTGATCCTGCCGCTCGCCTGGGCGCTGATCGGCCGGTCCCGCCAGGTCGGCCGGGTCGTTGGCCTGGTGCTGGTCGGATGCGTTGCCGCCTGGTCGGTGGGGACGGTCCGGTTCGCCGAGTACGCCACCCCGCCGACCGTCGACGACGGGCTGCGCTACTACCTGGTGACCGCCGGTTGCCTGGTCGCGATCGGGGTCGCGGTCGAGGTCGGATGGCACCGGACGAGCCCGGCGCCGCTGCCGGCATCGCGCCGGCGTCGTACGGTCGGACTGGTGGCGTGGGTGGTCGGCGTCGGCGCGATCGCCGCGGTGCCGGTGCTCGACGGCGAGCCCATGCCCCCGCGAGACGCCTTCCTGCCGCTGCCGCCGGCCGTCGTGCTGCTCGGCGAGGAGGCGGCGTGTGTAACTCGCGGGCGCTCCTGCGTGCGGCGGTTCACCGTGGCCGCCACCGATGGTGCGAACGCGCGCGATCTCACCCGGCGGTTGGGTCGGCATCTGGCCGACACGAAGGGCTGGACAATGACCTGGTACGACTTCGCGCCGGAGCCGGTGATCGCCTGCCGGCCCGTCGCCGGGTTGGCCAACCCCTACCGGCTCTGCGCGGAATTGCGGATCGACGAGCGGGACTCCACGGTGGAGGTCTGGTTCGCGCACTCGAACCCGCACAACCCGGTCTACTGACCACGGGGGTCCGCTGTCGGGCCGGCAACCCTCGTCCCCATCGTGGTTGTGGCGTTGGCCACTTTCCTGATAGACCTGCTGGTGGATCTGCTCCACGCCGCCCTGCCCGGGAGGAGCCGTCATGAGTGATCCGAGCACCGCGTCGATCGTCTCCGCACCCCGGCCCGAGCAGCCGACCGAGATCGGCGCGCCGGTCAATCCGGGGCTGCCGGGCAGCGCCCGTGCCGACAGGCCGCGGGGCCTGTTCGGTGACGCGTGGCGTGACCTGCGCCGTAAGCCGCTGTTCTGGATCTCGGCCACGTTCATCATGATCTTCCTGGTGATGGCGGCCTTTCCGTCGCTGTTCACCTCCGGCGACCCGGTCAACGGCGCGCTGTCGAACAGCCGGGTGGAGCCGTCCGCGGACGCGTGGTTCGGCTACGACGTGCAGGGTCGCGACGTCTACGCCCGGACGATCTACGGCGCCCGCGCGTCGATCGTGGTGGCCGTGCTGTCCGTGATGGGCACGCTGCTCATCGGCGGCACGATGGGGATCATCGCCGGCTACCGCGGCGGCTGGGTCGACGGTCTGCTGTCCCGGATCGCCGACGTCTTCTTCGGCCTGCCGTTCATCCTCGGCGCCATCGTCATCCTGACCACCTTCAACGGTTCCGGCTCCAACAACAGCACGGCCGAGATCATGGGCCTGGTGATGCTGTCGCTGACCGTCCTGATGTGGCCGGTGGTGATGCGGCTGATGCGCTCCTCGGTGCTGGCCACCAAGGAGGCGGACTACATCGTGGCCGCGCGGGCGCTGGGCGCCGGCACCGGGCGGATCATCCTCAAGCACCTGCTGCCGAACTGCGTGGCGCCGCTGCTGGTGTACGGCACGATCATGGTCGGCTCGTTCATCGGCGCTGAGGCCACGCTGTCCTTCCTGGGCGTCGGGCTGAAGACCCCGGTGGTGTCCTGGGG
This sequence comes from Micromonospora sp. LZ34, assembly GCF_052981855.1. Classification (NCBI taxonomy): domain Bacteria; kingdom Bacillati; phylum Actinomycetota; class Actinomycetes; order Micromonosporales; family Micromonosporaceae; genus Micromonospora; species Micromonospora sp. LZ34. The sequence goes on along the minus strand of NZ_JBRIQN010000039.1, from coordinate 19,119 downwards.
CATCATGATCAGCGAGGCGCAGCAGTACATCCGCGTCTCGCCGTATCTGCTCTTCTTCCCCGCCGCCTTCCTGGTCACCGCCGTGCTGAGCTTCGTGATGCTCGGTGAGGCGGTCCGCGAGGCCCTCGACCCCAAGCTCCGCTGAGCCAAGGATTTCAGGGGCGGTCGACGGGCGGCCAGACGGGCGCCCAGCTGGGTCTCGACGGAGGTCACAATGGTGTCGTGGACCTCGTGGTTTGGGTGGACGACTGGCAGTTGCAGTGCTGCGGCGACCCGTTCGCGGTGGGCGCCGAGGTGTCGTGGACGTTGCGGGACGCGGATTCCGAGTGGCTGGCGGAGATGCTCGGCAGCGGGTCGGCCATCGGCGTCGACGCCGCCGAGGAGCATCACGGTGACCTCGGTGAGGATGCGCCACTCATGGTGGGAACCGTCGCGTCGATCGACGCCGTGCACTGTCGGTACGCACCTCTGCTGGGCAGTGAGGAGCGGGGACTCCATCCCGTACCGGGCTCAGGGACCCTCAGCACGGTCAACTCCGCGGACGGATGGACACCCGATCGCGGCGATCTCACGTTCGTCGGCTATCTGGTCCGACTGACCGGAGCGGCCACCCGATCGCGTTCCTGACGACGACAGGCGGGCAGGACCCGGTGCGCGGCTGCCGGGGAGCGGAGAGCCGGTTCGCCCGCAACGCCCACGGGGTCAGCCCCGGCGGGTCTCTCCGTCGTACCGCCCCGCCGAGTCGGTGAGGTCCCAGAACTCGGCCGGCAGGTGGGTGATGACGTCGTCGTACTCCCCGGCCGGGATGGCCTCCCGAAGGGTGTCGAAGACCGCGCGCATGCCGGCCCTGGCGAGGTCCCCGTCCACCTCGGCCCGGCCACTGACCTGCTGGACAAACACGTCGAGCCCGAACCGCTGGGCCTTGTCCCGCGGCGCGAAGGCGTACGCTCGCAGCCCCTCGGGGAGCCGGGCGGACAGATCCCGCGCCTCGCCCCCGTCGATCCGCTCGGCCAGGGTCGTGAGCGTGGCGCGCGTGATGGCGGTCGCCTGCTCCGGTGAGGTGCGCAAGCGTCGCGCCACCGAGTCGATGAACTCGCTGTTCTCCACCTGCCGGGCCTTTCTCTGCGTGGACAGCGGCGTCTACCCGCATACCCGCCCGGCAAACAGCCCGAGCGGCCCGCCCGCCGTGCCGCACCCCGCGCCGTTCCGCCGGACCCGACAGGCGTCGGGCGGGCGTCCGCTGTCCGGAATGTTGACGAATTCATCGCGTGGCAACCATCTGGTCGAAATCTCGTGGTTGCGTCGCGCGGCTCCCATAGGCACCATGTTCGATGGACATGATCATCAACCACGGTGACTGTCCGTTGTGGATGCCGAGGAGGTTCCCCCATGCGTTTCCCCCGACTCTTCGCCCCGTCGCCTCCAGCCAGGCGAGCTGTCGCCGTCGCGGCGGCTGCCGTCGTCGCCGGCGCCGGGCTGGTCGCCGTGGCCGCCCAGCCCGCGTCGGCCACCCCGCCCGGCATCCCGTCCAAGGCCACCGCGCAGTCGCAGCTCAACGCGCTGACCGTGGCGGCGCAGGGCTCGACCAGCGGTTACTCCCGGGACCTGTTCCCGCACTGGATCACGGTCAGTGGCTGCAACACCCGCGAGCAGGTCCTCAAGCGCGACGGCACCTCCGTGGTCGTGGACAGCTCCTGCGCGGCCACCTCCGGTCGCTGGTACAGCCCGTACGACGGCGCGACCTGGTACGCCGCCTCGGACGTCGACATCGACCACGTGGTGCCGCTGGCCGAGGCGTGGCGCTCCGGTGCCAGCTCGTGGACCACCAGCCGGCGGCAGAGCTTCGCCAACGACCTGACCCGGCCGCAGCTGATCGCCGTGACCGACAACGTCAACCAGGCCAAGGGCGACCAGGACCCGTCGACGTGGCAGCCGCCGCTGTCGTCCTACCGCTGCACGTACAGCAAGATGTGGATCACCGTGAAGTACAGCTGGGGCCTGACCCTGCAGTCGGCGGAGAAGTCCGCGCTGCAGAGCATGCTCAACACCTGCGCCTCCTGAGGGCAGCGTGCCCGCTCGCACGTCGCCGGATCGCCGGCGGCGGTGCGAGCCGGCCTCGTCGCCGGTGGGGCGGGCGGCGCGTCTCACCCGGCGGCGGCGAGGTATCGGGTGGCCAGCTCGCGTAGCACCGCCCGCAGCTCGGGCGGTTCGAGCACGGTGAACGGCACGTCGAACTTGGCCAGGTAGATGGCCAGGTCGGTCAGCGAATCGGTGCCGGTGACCAGCTCGCAGGTGCCCTCGTCGAGCGGGATGATCTGACCCGACGTGGTGGTGCTGCGTTCGGCCACCACGGCGGCCGGCGCGTGCAGGCGGATCCGCGCCTGGTAGGTCCAGACCGCCGACCGGACCCCGCGCAGCACGTGCGCTGCGGCGTCACCGCCGGGCGGCTCCCGCGGTACGAAGCGTGGCCCGGTCGGCGGCAGCGGACGCACCCGGTCCGCGCGGAAGGTGCGCCAGTCCCGGCGGTCGGTGTCCCAGGCCAGCAGGTACCAGCGGCGGCCGGTGTAGACGAGGGTGTGTGGCTCGACGTCGCGCTGGCTGGCCTGCCCGTCGTGGCCGGCGTACGTGAACCGGAGCCGTTCGTGGCTGTGCGCGGCCGCCGCGATCGTGGTGAGCGTGTCGGCGTCGACCGTCGGCCCGCCGCCGGCCGCCGACACCGTCGCCCCGCGCAGCGCGTCGACCCGCGGACGCAACCGGCCCGGCAGGGTCCGTTCCAGTTTGGTCAGTGCCCGCAGCGACGCGTCCTCGATGCCGGTGACGGTGCCGGCCGCGGCGGCGCGGAGTCCCACCGCGACCGCGACGGCCTCGTCGTCGTCGAGCAGCAGCGGCGGCAGCGCGGTGCCGGCGCCGAGCCGGTAGCCGCCCGCCGGCCCGGTGGTCGACCGCACGTGGTAGCCGAGCTGCCGCAGCCGGTCGACGTCGTTGCGCACCGTGCGCGTGGTGACCCGCAGCCGTTGCGCCAACTCCGCGCCGGACCAGTCCCGCCGCTGTTGCAGCAGGGAGAGCAGGCGAAGCAGCCGCGCCGAGGTTTCCAACATTCCCCGATTCTCCGTCAGATCGAGGAACCAAGTGTTCCGCAATCCGCCCTAGCGTGGGGTCATGACCGACACACCGAGACTGCGGGGCCTGGCCAACGTCAGCTACTGGGCCACGGACTGGCCGGCGGCCAGAGCCTGGTACACCGAACTGATCGGCTTCGAGCCGTACTTCCTGCGCGAGGGCTACGCGGAATGGCGGCTCGGCGACCACCAGGACGAGCTCGGCCTCGTCGACAGCCGCTACCGGCCGCCGGGCGCGGCCGCCGGTACCGGCGGCGTCGTCCTGTACTGGCACGTCGACGACGTGCACGCCATGGTCGCGCGGCTGCTCGCCATGGGCGCCACCGAGCACGAGCCGCCGCAGGACCGCGGCGCGGGCTTCGTTACCGCCACCGTGGTCGACCCGTTCGGCAACCTGCTCGGCGTCATGTACAACCCGCACTACGTCGAGATCCTCGCCGGGAAGGCCTGATCGTGGACGACATCGAGATCATCCGCTGTGCCGACGTCGACGAGTGGGACCGCTGGCTCACCGCGTACGGTGCGGACCGGCCCGCCGTCTGGCTGGCCATCGCGCGCAAGGGCAGCGGCCCGGCCACGATGACCGCGACCGAGGCCGGGGACGTGGCCATCTGCCACGGGTGGATCGACAGCCACCGCCGCCGCCTGGATGCCACGCACTACCTGCAGCGCTACTCGCCCCGCCGGCCGGGCAGCCCGTGGTCCCGGGTCAACGTCGAGCGCGTCGCCGCGCTCGAGGCGGCCAACCGGATGCGCCCCGCCGGCCGGGCCCAGGTCGCGGCGGCGAAGGCCGACGGCCGCTGGGCGGCCGCGTACGCCCCGCAACGCACCGCGGCCGTGCCCGACGACCTGGCCACGGCGCTCGCGGCGAACGACCGGGCCCGCGCGGCCTACCAGGCCCTCGGCCGCAGCGACCGGTACGCGGTGTTCCTGCCGCTGCTCAAGGCGCGCACTCCGGCGGCACGGGCCGGGGCGCTGCGGCGCGCGCTGGCGACGTTGGAAGCGGCGGGCGCACCGCAGCGGTGATCGGCGGCGACGTACCGGCGGGGCGGATCCCGCCGGGCGTCACGGCCGGCGCCACATCGGGTAGGCGGTGGTGCCGTCGGGGAGCGGGAAGGACCCGTGGGCGACGTAGCCGTGCCGGGTGTAGAGGTCCCGGTCGGCGAGGGTCGTCGCCTCGGTGTACGCGGGCAGCGAGCTGGAGTCGATCCAGGCGTGGCTGGTGGCGAGCAGCGCGCCGGCGGGGTTGGCGCGGGGTGGCCGCGGTGCGACCGCGAAGAACGCCAGGTGGTTGTGGGGACCGGCGGGCCGGTGGGCGGCCAGCACCTCGTCGAGGCGGAGGAACCGCTCGAGGTAGTCGCCGCAGGCGACGGCGAGCCGCTCGCCGTAACCGGGCGGCGGCGGGATCGGGCCGTAGCGGTGGAACCAGACGGCGGCGGCGGAGCGGTCGCTGGCGAGGTACGCCTCGCCGAAGAGCAGCGCGTGCTCGGTCCAGATCCGGGTGACGGCGCTGAGCACCATCCGGCGACGATGGGGTGTCGGGCACGAGCCAGGCGCCGGTGGCGCTCGTGGCGAGCGCGCCGACGACGAGGTCGACGATGTCGGCGACGTCGCACCAGCGGGCACGTCCGACCGGCAGGGTCTTCTTCACAAGCTCTCCTTCCAACAGGTGTGCGGGGCTGAGCCTGCGGGTCCGGTGGATCCGGTTCCCGTTCGGGGCGGGGGACCGGAGCGCCGGCCGGAGTCGCTGGCACTCGGGGTGGTGACGTTGCAGGGGCCGCGCCCGGCGCCTGGGCGCCGGGTCGGGTTCGGTCGGATCGGCTCGGGTCGGTGCCCGCCGGCCCGGACTCGGGCCGCTAGCCGGGCGGTGCCGACGCCGTGGCCGACGAGGTGCGGCGGGACTACGACGATCACGATGCGGGCGGGGTGCCGGTGGGGGAATCGCCCCGGCGCAGCGTCGTCGTGGCTGTCCGACCCTCGTCGGTCGTCCGGTCAGGCGGGCCTGGTGTCCGGTCGGCCGGAGCGGTGGGAGAACCCGTCGCAGCGGGGCGGATAGCCGCCCGGTGCCGCCAGGTCCGGGTGCCAGGCCCAGGGCAGCGCGCCGTCCGCGGTGCCGGTCCAGCCGCCGGAGGCGCCGTTGCCGACCGAACTGCCGCATCCGACGGGCGTCCCCTGGTAGGTGTGGCTCGCGTCGCCGGCCGGGGGTCGGTGGCTCGCTCCGGCGGCGCCGTCCGCCGCCTCGCCGCCGCCGGACGGCCGCCACGTCGGCGCGGACGACCAGGCGTCCCCGACCGGCGGAGCGGGGGTGGCGCGGGCGTTCGTGGTCGGCGCGGTGGCCGTCGGTACCCGTGCGGACGCCGGTGAACGGACGTCGGCGGCGCTCTCGGGCGGAGTCCGGGGAGCGGCGGGCCCACCGACGATCGGCTGGACGACGTTGAGCACCGGCGTCAGCGCCGCCACGACCGGCTCGGCCAGGTCGAGCACCGGAGTCAACGCCGCCACGACCGGGGTCAACGCCGCCACGACCGGCTTCGTCGGACCGAGCACCCGAGCCAGGGATGCCGCGACCGGCCGGGTGAGCGGGCGGACGGCGGTGCCGACCGGTTCGAGCGGACCAGCCGTCGCCGGCTTCCGTTCGACCGGCCGCGCGGCGTCCCCGCCCCGACGGGTCACCGGCGTGGCCGGCTCGGCGGCCGGCTCCACCGCCGGCGCCGCGTCCCAGGCGGGGGTGGGCGTCCCGCGGCGTACCGGTGCGGCGGGCTTCGCCGGCCGCTCGCCCGTGGCCGCCGGAGCGTCCGGCCCGGTACGCGCCGGTGGCCGCGGCGTGCCGGGTCGGTGCGCCGCCCCGGCGTCGGGAGCGTCGTTCCTCGCGTCGTCGGCGGGCGGGGAGCAGGGGACCGGGGTGCCGAGCAGCTCGCCCACGCCGTCCAGCAGCTCACCGAGCAGGCAGGGGCGGGCGGCGGCGTGCGCGGCGTCGGCGGAGAGCGCGTCGTACGCGCCCCACCCGCCGAGGGCGCCACCGACCAGCAGCAGCCCACGCAGCACCGTCCGAGCGAGCCGGCCCTGACGCCGCACCACGGGCACCTCCGAGGAGTCCTCTTCCGGGCAGCTCTGATTGTGCCGAACCGTGAGCGGCCGGACACGAGAAATCGACATCCGCCGAAGAGCGGCGGGTGAGTGCGTGCTCAGCCCAGCGGGGCGGTGGGCAGCGGCAACCCGGGCAGGGACGGCAGCAGCGTCGGCAGGCCCCCCGTGGGCAGGAGGCCCGGCAACGACGGGAGGATCCGGGGGAGGGTGGGCTGGTCGGCGGCCGGTGGCGACGGCCGTGGCGACGCGCCGGCGGGAGTGGGGCGGGCCGGCGCGGCGGACCCGTCTCCGGTCGGGGCCCTCGGCGTCGGGACGGCCGTGGCGGGCGCGGGCGGCGGCGGCAGCGCGGCCAGCAGGTCGCGGTGCAGCGCGTCGAGTTCCGCGCGCAGCCGGGTGGCCACCGCCGGGTCGTCGACGGCGGTGAGGTCGTCGCGCGCCTGCTCGATCAGCCGCGCGGCCTCCGCCGGCTGGCCGGCGGAGAGCGCGGCCCGAGCGCGGTCGATGGCGTCCTCGACGGAGCGCACCTGCGCCTGTTCCGGGTAGAGCACCTTCGTCAACGACCAGAGCGGGCTGCTCGGCCCGGCGTTCCGGCTGCCGACACCGAGCCCGCTCGCGATCGCCACGAGGAGGACCACGGCGGCCGCGAGGCGCAGGACGCGTCGCCCGGCCGTCACGGGCCGGGGTGCCGGCGGTGCCGGTGGGAGGTCCACGGCGGGCCGGAGGACCGGCTCGCCGTCGTCGTCGAGGTCGGCGCGCCAGGCGGCGAGCATCGCGGCGAGGTCGTCGCCGGCCGGCGCCGGCTCGCCCCGGCCGAGCGCGTCGAGGAACTGGTCGTCCCGGGCGATGGTCGCCAGGTCCAGCTCCTCGGCCCCGTCGGGCCTGTGCTCGGTCATGCCGCCACCTCGTCGAGTGTGTCGCCTGCCAGGGTACGGAGGCGGGCCAGGCCGCGGGACTGGGCCACCCGGACCGCGGCCGCGGACATGCCCACGATGGCCCCGACCTCCTCGGCGGTCAGGCCGACCGCCACCCGGAGGACGACGATCTCCCGCTGCGCGTCCGGCAGGCGGTCCAACAACGCCGACAGGCGGCGGGCGAGGTCGGTGGCGACGGCCTGCTGCTCCGGGCCCGGCTCGGCGTCCGGCGTGTCCATCGGGGCGTCGGTGGCCGCGGTGACCGCGGCGGCCCGGGCCGCCAAGCGCTGCGCGTCGGCCACCTTGTGCCCGGCGATGGCGTAGACGAACGCCGAGAACGGCACCCCCTGGTCGCGGTAGCGGGGCAGGGCCCGCAGCACGGCCAGGCAGATCTCCTGCGCGATGTCGTCGGCCGTGGTGTACGCGCCGCCGATGCGCCCCAGCCGGGCCCGGCAGTAGCGCACCAGCCCGGGGCGCACGTCGGTGAGCAGGGCCGCCATGGCCCTCGAATCGCCCTGGGCGGCCCGCCGGACGAGCTCGGGATCGATCGTTGTGGTCATCGCGTCGCGGGACACCTTCGTTACCGGCCGGTTAACGGGCACGGTAGCGAGCCGGCCGGCATTTGCCTAGCTCACCGCGAGTAGCTCTCCCGTACCGGAAAGAAATCGCAGGAGATCTGTTGCACCCGGCCGGGCCGCAGCGATGTCCGAAGTAACAGCACCAAGGGGAGGGGACCGCGAGTGGGCGTCGAGGTGGCCGTGCAGGGACTGACCAAGTCCTTCGGCGGGCAGCCGGTCTGGTCCGACGTCAGCCTGACGCTGCCGGCCGGCGAGATCTCGGTGCTGCTGGGCCCGTCGGGCACCGGCAAGTCGGTGTTCCTCAAGACCCTGGTGGGGCTGCTCCGCCCGGACCGCGGCGACATCTGGATCTCCGGACACAACCTGCCCCGGCTCTCCGAGCGGGCGCTGTACGAGGTCCGCAAGCTGTTCGGCGTGCTGTTCCAGGACGGCGCCCTGTTCGGCTCGATGACCATCTACGACAACGTCGCCTTCCCGCTGCGCGAGCACACCCGCAAGAGCGAGGCGCGGATCCGGGCGGTGGTCGCCGAGAAGCTGGACATGGTCGGCCTGACCGGCGCCGAACGGAAGCTGCCCGGGGAGATCTCCGGCGGGATGCGCAAACGCGCCGGCCTGGCCCGCGCGCTCGTCCTGGACCCGGAGATCATCCTCTTCGACGAGCCGGACTCCGGGCTCGACCCGGTGCGCACCGCGTACCTCAACCAGCTGATCATCGACCTCAACCAGCGCACCGAGGCGACGTTCCTGATCGTCACCCACGACATCAACACCGCCCGGACGGTGCCGGACAACATCGGCCTGATCTACCACGGGCACCTGGCCATGTTCGGCCCCCGGGAGATGCTGCTGTCCAGCACCGAACCCGTGGTCCGGCAGTTCCTCAACGCCCAGCGGATCGGGCCGATCGGGATGGCCGAGGAGAAGGACGCCGAGGAACTGGAGGCCGAGGCGCGGGCCGGCGTGGAACTGCCCCCGCTGCCGCCCATCCCGACCCAGTTGCAGCCCTCCGACGGCCGGCCCCGGCGGGCCGAACGCCCGCCCGGACAGTGGTGTCGCGAGCACGGCGTCACCCCGCCGCCCGGGTCCTTCGCGGACCAGCCGGCGGCCGACCTGGTCGCGCCCGGGGAGGTGCGCGGATGAGCGCCCCGCTGGCCGCGGTCCGCCGGTCCGGCCACTTCTTCGCCTTCTGCCTCGACACGCTGCGGGCGCTGCCCCGCCGGCCGGTGCAGGTCCGCGAGTTCATCCAGCAGGCCTGGTTCATCAGCTCGGTGTCGATCCTGCCGGCCGCCCTCGTCTCGATCCCGTTCGGCGCGGTCATCGCCCTGCAACTCGGCTCCCTGGTCCGGCAGCTCGGCGCCCAGTCGTTCACCGGCGCCGCGTCGGTGCTCGCCGTGGTCCGCGAGGCCGGGCCGATCGTCACCGCGCTGGTCATCGCCGGGGCCGGCGGTTCGGCCATCTGCGCCGACCTGGGCTCCCGCAAGATCCGCGAGGAACTCGACGCGATGCAGGTGCTGGGCATCGACCCGATCCACCGCCTCGTGGTGCCCCGGGTGCTCGCCTCGATGCTGGTCGCCGTCCTGCTCAACGGGCTGGTCAGCGTCGTCGGCGTCACCGGCGGCTACCTGTTCAACGTGGTCATGCAGGGCGGCACCCCCGGCGCGTACCTGGCCAGCTTCCAGGCCCTCGGGCAACTGCCCGACCTGCTGGTGGGCGAGGTCAAGGCACTGCTGTTCGGCGCCACCGCGGCCCTGGTCGCGTCCTACCAGGGGATGCACGCCCGGGGCGGCCCGAAGGGGGTCGGCGACGCGGTCAACCAGAGCGTGGTCATCACCTTCATGCTGCTGTTCGCGCTGAACTTCCTCGTCACGGCCGTGTACTTCCAGGTCGTACCGCAGAAGGGAAGCTGACGTGCCGGTGCTGCGACAGCTCGACGACCTGGGCGGACAGCTCGCCTTCTACCTGCGGGCCTTCGGTTGGGCGCCGCGCACCGTGCGCCGTTACAAGCGCGAGGTGGTGCGGCTGCTCGCCGAGGTCAGCTTCGGTTCCGGGGCGCTGGCGGTGCTCGGCGGCACCGTCGGCGTCATCTGCTTCCTGACCTTCTTCACCGGCACCGAGGTCGGCCTGCAGGGCTACCAGGCGCTCAACCAGATCGGCAGCAGCGCCTTCACCGGCTTCATCTCCGCGTACTTCAACACCCGGGAGATCTCCCCGCTGGTGGCGGCGCTGGCGCTGTCGGCCACCGTGGGATGCGGATTCACCGCCCAGCTCGGCGCCATGCGGATCTCCGAGGAGGTCGACGCCCTCGAGGTGATGGGCGTGCCGTCGCTGCCGTTCCTGGTCACCACCCGCATGATCGCCGGGTTCATCGCGGTGATCCCGCTGTACGTGGTCGGGCTGCTCTCCAGCTACCTGGCCACCCGCGCCATCGCCGTCTTCTACTTCGGGCAGTCGGCCGGCACCTACGACTACTACTTCCACCTGTTCCTGCCGCCGGTGGACGTGCTGTGGTCCTTCGGCAAGGTGCTGGTCTTCAGCGTGATCGTGATGCTGGTGCACTGCTGGTACGGCTACACCGCCAGCGGCGGGCCGGCCGGCGTCGGCGTCGCGGTCGGCCGCGCCGTCCGGCTGGCCATCGTCGCCGTCAACATCGTCGACTTCTTCCTGTCGCTGGCCATCTGGGGCGCCACGACCACCGTCCGGATCGCGGGGTGACCATGAGGCATCGCATCCTCGGCATCGTCTTCGTCGCCGTGCTGACTGCGGCGCTGACCGCCGCCGTCCTGCAGTACCAGAAGGCCTTCACCCCGGTCGCCTGGGTCACCCTGCAGGCCGACCGCGCCGGCCTGCAACTCGGCGACGGCGCGGACGTCAAGGTACGCGGCGTCCTCGTCGGCGACGTGCGCTCGGTACGCAGCACCGGCGACGGCGCGACCCTGCGGCTGGCCCTCGATCCGGCGAGCGCGGCCCGCATCCCGGCCGACGTGACCGCGCGGCTGCTGCCCAAGACGCTCTTCGGCGAACGCTACGTCGAACTCGTCCCGCCAGCGGCCAGCACCGCCGGGCCGATCCGCGACGGCGCGGTGATCAGCCAGGACCGCAGCCGCACCGCGGTGGAACTGGAGCGGGTGCTCGACGAGGCGCTGCCGCTGCTGCAGGCGATCCGACCCGACCAGCTGGCCACCACGCTGGGCGCCCTGGCCACCGCGCTGGAGGGCCGCGGCGACCAACTCGGCGCGAACCTGGCCCGGCTCGACGCGTACCTCAGACAGCTGAACCCGGCGATGCCGGCGATCGCCGCGGACGTACGCGCCCTGGCGGTGGTGCTGGACAGCTACGACGCGGCGCTGCCGGACCTGCTCGCGCTGCTGCGCGACGTCAGCGTCACCGCCCGGACCGTCACCGACCAGCGGACCCAGCTGGCGGCGTTCCTCGCCGACACCACGGACGCCGCCGACGTGGCCCGCGGCTTCCTCGACCGGCACGACGACCAGCTCATCCGGCTTGGCGCGGTGAGCCGGCCGGTGCTCGAACTGCTCGCCGCCTACGCCCCCGAGTACCCGTGCCTGATGAGTGGCCTGGTGGCCCTGCAACCCCGGGTCGAGGAGGTGTTCGCGGGTGGGCGGATGCGGATCACCCTGGAGGTCACCCGCGACGGTGGCCGGTACGAACGCGGGCGCGACGAGCCGGTCTACGGCGCGGACGACGGGCCGCACTGCCAGGGCCTGCCCCGACCGGCCCAACCGGCGCCGGAGAAGCCGATCGACGACGGCTACGACTACTCCGGCGGCCGGCCCCGGGTCACCCTGCCGGTCGGCCTGCCCACCCCGGCCGCCGGCGCCACCCCGGCCATGGGTCAGGCCGCCACCACACAGGAACGGGCCCTGGTGAAGCCGTTGGTCGGTGCCCTCACCGGCACCCTGCCGGCGGAGGTGCCCGACATCGCGGTGCTGCTCTGGGGGCCGCTGCTGCGCGGAGCGGTGGTGAACGCCCGATGACCGCCCGGACCGTCTCCCCGCTGGTCAAGCTGCTCATCTTCGCCGCGGTGACGCTGCTGCTGACCGGGCTGCTCGCGCAGACCCTGGGCGCCTTCCCGGCCGGTGGCGTCAGCTACCGCGCGCGGTTCACCGATGTCACCGGGCTGCTGCCGGGCGACGACGTCCGCATCGCCGGCGTCCGGGTCGGCCGGGTCGAGGACATCCGGGTGGTCGACGACACCGTCGCCGAGGTGGCCTTCACCGTCACCACCGACGTGCCGGTCGCCACCAGCGTCCGGGCCGCGATCCGCTACCGCAACCTGGTCGGGCAGCGCTACGTCGCGCTGACCGAAGGGCCGGGGGAGGGGCGGCCGTTGCGGCCGGACGGGCTCATCCCGATCGCGCAGACCACCCCGGCGCTGGACCTGACCGTGCTGTTCAACGGCTTCCGGCCGCTGTTCACCGCGCTGCGCCCCGAGGACGTCAACAAGCTCGCCTACGAGATCATCCAGGTGCTCCAGGGCGAGGGTGGCACCGTCGCCAGCCTGCTACGACGCACCGCCTCGCTGACCAACACCCTCGCCGACCGGGACGCCGTCATCGGGCGCGTGGTGACCAACCTGAACACCGTCCTGACCACCCTGGCCACCCGGGACCGCGACCTCGACCGGACGATCACCCAACTTCAGGAGTTCGTCTCCGGGCTGGCCGCCGACCGGACCGCCATCGGCGAGGCGCTGGTCAACCTCGGCGACCTCACCGAGGCCACCTCGTCCCTGGTGGGCCAGGCCCGGCCGCCGCTCGCCGCGGACATCCGCGCCCTGGACCAGCTCGCCGGCACGCTCAACCGCAACTCCGCCGTCATCGACAGCACGCTCGGCCGGCTGCCGGAGCGCTACGAGTCGCTGACCCGGGTCGCCTCGTACGGCTCCTGGTTCAACTTCTACCTCTGCGACTTCGACGGCCGGGTGTCGACCGCCGGCCAGACCCTCAACCCCGTCACGTTCAGCGCGCCGGCCGCCCGGTGCGCCACCGGAGGCAGCCGATGAAACCGTTCCGTGAACGCAACCCCGTCGTCACCGGCGTGGTCGGGTTGACCGTGATCGTCGCCGCGCTGCTCGGCGCCTTCCAGCTCGACCGGCTCGCCGCGTTCACCGGCCGGGCCTACCAGGCGGCCTTCACCGACGCCAGCGGCCTCGCCGTCGGCAACGAGGTGCGGGTCGCCGGGGTGCGCGTCGGCAAGGTCACCGCCGTCGAGCTCGCCCGCGACGGCCGGTCGTACGTGCGGGTCCGGTTCCGCCTCGACGACGACGGCGTACGCCTCGGCGACCGCACCGGCGCGACGATCCGGATCAAGACCGTGCTCGGCCAGAAGTACCTGGCGCTGTCGCCGGCCGGAGCCGGGCGGCTGCCCGAGGGTGCACAGATCCCGCTCGACCGTACCGCCGCCCCGTTCGACGTGGTCCAGGCGGTCACCGGGCTGGCCGACACCCTCGACAAGGTGGACACCGACCAGCTCGCCGCCGCGTTCGCCACCCTGTCGGAGACCTTCGCCGACACCCCCGCCAGCGTCGACTCCGCGCTCGGCGGGCTGTCCCGGCTCTCCCGTACCGTCGCCGACCGCGACGCGGAACTTCGCTCGCTGCTCACCCGGGCCCGGGAGGTGACCGGCGTGCTCGCCACCCGGGACGAGGAGTTCCGCAAGCTGGTGACCGACGGCGAGGCGCTGCTCGCCGAGGTGAGCCGCCGCCGCGACGCCATCCACAAGCTGCTGGTCGGCACCAACGACCTCGCCACTCAGCTGTCCGGACTGGTCGACGACAACCGGGCCAAGCTCAACCCCGCCCTGCGGCAGCTGCGGGAGGTCATCGTCGTGCTGCAACGCAACCGCGACGACCTGGAGCAGAGCATCGCGAAGATGGCGCCGTTCGTCACCGCGTTCGCGAACGTGGTCGGCAACGGTCGCTGGTTCGACTCCTACGTGCACGGGCTGGTGCAGCCGTACGTGCCCACGGGCGGCCGCTGATGGCCGCCCAGCGCTGGCGCCGGCCGGTCGCCGCCGCCACCGTCCTGCTCACCGCCGTCGCCGCCGCCGTGGTGGTCGCCCGGCACGAGCCGCCCCAGCGACGGGTGACCGCCCACTTCACCCGCGCCGTCGGCGTGCATCCCGGCTCCGACGTCCGGGTCCTCGGCGTCCGCGTCGGCGAGGTGGTCGCGGTGACCCCGCGCGGCCGCACCGTCGAGGTCGCCATGCGCTACGACGCGGGCGTCGACGTCCCGGCCGACGCGCAGGCGGTGATCGTCCCGCCCAGCGTCGTCAGCGACCGGTACGTCCAGCTCACCCCCGCGTACGCCGGTGGCGCCACGCTCGTCGACGATGCCGCCATCCCGGTGGACCGCACTGCGGCCCCGATGGAGATTGACGACATCTACCGGGCGCTGGACGACTTCAACCGCGCCCTGGGCCCGGACGGGGCGAACGCCGACGGCGCCCTGTCGGACCTCGTCGCCACCGGCCGGGCCAACCTGGAGGGCAACGGCGAGCACCTGCGCGACACCCTCGACGGGCTGTCCCGGGCGCTGTCCACCCTGTCCGACGGGCGGCAGGACCTCTTCGGCTCGGTCGGCAACCTGCAACGGTTCACCACCGCCCTCGCCGAGAGCGACCAGCAGGTCCGCGCCTTCCAGCGGCAACTGGCCGACGTGGCCGAGCAGCTCGCCGGCGAGCGCGACGAACTCTCCGCCGCGCTGCGCAACCTCGCCGTCGCGCTGGAGAAGGTCACCGCCTTCGTGAAACAGAACCGGCAGCTGCTCACCGCCGACGTCGCCGCGCTCGCCGACATCACCGGCGTGCTGGTCCGCCAGCAGGAGGCGGTCATCGAGATCCTCGACGTCGCGCCGCTGGCGCTGAACAACCTCGCCCTGGCCTACAACCCCCGGTCGGGCACCCTGGACACCCGAGACAACGCCACCGGCCCGTACGACCCGGCCGGCTTCGCCTGCTCGCTCCTGGTCGACCAGCTGCCCGCGAAACAGGTCCCGGCCACCTGCCACGCGCTCGCCCAGACCCTGCACGCGCGCGGCCTGCCCATGACCGACCAGCTGCGCAAGCTGCTCAAGCTGCCGCCCGGCGCCGCGACGGCCGGCCCGGTCCCCCCGGGTGAACCTCCGTCCACCCAGCCCGGTGGGCCGGCCCTCGACCTGGCGCCGGGCGGCCCCGGCGGGACCCTGGACCGCACCCTCGGTGGCATCCTGCGGGGCCCGGCATGACCGCCCGGATGCGACGGACCCTGGCGGGGGCCCTCGTGGTGGCGCTGCTGCCCGCCGGCTGCGGCCTGCCGGAGCTGACCGACCTGCCGCTGCCCGGCGGCGCCCCGGCCGGCCCCGGATACCGGGTCACCGCCGAGTTCCGCGACGTGCTCGACCTGGTGCCGCAGGCTGCCGTCAAGGTCGACGACGTCACCGTGGGCAGCGTCGAGAAGGTCTCCCTCGCCGGCTGGACCGCCCGGGTGACCCTGCGGATCGACCGCGAGGTCCAGCTGCCGGCCAACGCCACCGCGGCCGTCCGGCAGAGCAGCCTGCTGGGCGAGAAGTACGTCACCGTGGCCGCCCCGACCACCGAACCGCAGCGCGGGCGGCTCGCCGACGGCGACGTCATCCCGTTGGTCCGCACCACCCGTGGCGCCGAGGTGGAGGAGGTGCTCGCCGCCCTGGGGCTGCTGCTCAACGGCGGCGGCCTGGCCCAGCTGCGCACCATCAACCAGGAACTCGGCCGGGCGCTCGACGGCCGGGAGCCGGCCGTCCGGGACGCGTTGCGCCAGCTCGACGAATTCGTCGGCGGGCTGGAACGGCAGAAGGCGGACATCGTCCGGGCGGTCGAGGCATTGGACCGGCTGACCGGCCGGCTCGCCCGGCAGCGGCAGGTCGTGGGCGAGGCCGTCGACTCGCTCGCCCCCGGTGTGACCGTGCTGGCCCGCCAGCGCGCCCAGCTGACCAGCGCGCTGACCGCGCTCGGCGAACTCGGCCGGGTCGGCACCCGGGTGGTCAACCGCAGCCGGGACGACACCCTGGCCAGTCTGCGGGCGTTGAAACCGATCCTGGAGCAGCTGGTCCGCGCCGGGGACGATCTGCCGAAGTCGCTGGACTTCATGCTGTCGTACCCGTTCCCGCCGAACGTGACCGGCGCGATCGTCGGGGACTTCGTCAACCTCTCCGTCACCGCCGACCTGGACGCCGCCGCGATCCTGGCCAACCTGGTGGCCGCGGCGCCCGCGCCGACGCGGGCGGCCGCCGGCCGGCCTGCCCCCGGCGCGGCCGGGCCGCCCGCGGCGGGTGGGTCGCGCCCCGGATCCCGCCCGGGCGCCGGGTCCGGGCCGAAGCTGCCGCTGCTGGACTGCCTGCCGGACCTGAAGAACTTCCCGGCGACCTGGACGCCGCCGAAGGACTGCCTGCTGCCCAAGGGCTGCGTGCTGCTCAAGCCCGGCTCGGCCGTGCCGGTCGGCGGGCTGATCCTGCCCAAGGGGATCGTGCCGCCCGGGACCGCCTTCCCCGAAGGCACCAAACTGCCGGCCGGCACGATCCTCACCGCCGACTGCATCCTGCCAGTGACCGGCGCGATCACCGGCGCCGTCGGCGACCTGACCGACATCCTCGGAGGCGGGCTGCTGCCATGATCACGCGCACCGTGAAACTCCAGGTCATCGCGTTCGTGCTGGTGAGCCTGCTCGGCGTCGGCTACGTCGGGGTCCGCTACGTCGGCCTCGGCGACCGGTTGTTCGGCGGCGGCTACGTGGTGCACGTCGACCTCGCCCGCGCCGGTGGACTCTTCCCCAACGCTCCGGTCACCTACCGGGGAGTGCCCGTCGGCCGGGTCACCGCGGTCACCCTGCGCGGCGAGGGGGTCCGCGCCGACCTGCGGATCGACCGGGACGTCCAGGTACCCACCGAGCTTCGGGCGGTGGTGGCGCATCGCTCCGCCGTCGGCGAGCAGTACCTCGACCTGCGACCGGACCGCGACGACGGCCCCTACCTGCGTGACGGGTCGGTGATCCCGGCCGACCGCACCGGGGTTCCGCTCGCCCCCGAGGTGCTGCTGACCAACCTGGACGCGCTGGTCCGGTCGGTCGGCCCCGAGGACCTGGCCGTGCTGATCACCGAACTCGGCACCGCGTTCCACGGCAACGAGGAAGCGCTCGCCCGGATCCTCGACGCCGGGGACGCGCTGCTCACCGACGCGACCGCGGCGCTGCCCGAGACGCTCGCCCTGATCCACGACGGCCGCACCGTGCTGACCACCCAGGCCGAGTCGGCGGAGGCGTTGCGTCGGTGGGCGCGGGGCCTGGCCGAGCTGGCCGCCGGCATCCGGGCCGCGGACCCCGACCTGCGGCGCGTCCTCGCCGCCGGGCCGCCCGCCGCGACCGAGGCCGTCGCGCTGCTGCGCGGGCTGGAGCCGACCATCGGCACCCTGCTGGGCAACCTGGTGACCGTCAACGGCATCGCCGCCCGGCGGCTGCCCGGCATCGAGCAGCTGCTCGTGGTGTATCCGATCGCCGTCGCCGGTGGTTTCACCGTCACTCCGGGCGACGGCACCGCCCACCTCGGCCTGGTGCTCAACCTCAACAACCCGCCCTCCTGTGTGTACCGGGGCGGCAGCCGGCAGTGCACCGCGCAGGACCGGGCGGCCGGCGCCGGCGTCCGGGGCGCCCCGAACGCGCCGCGCCCCGGCGGCACCGATCCGGCCGCCGCGGGCCCCCCGCCCGCCGGCGCGTCCGGGCCGGGTTACGACCCGGCGACCGGCCTGGTGCTCGGCTCCGACGGGCGGCCGTTGCAGTTCGGTGCCACCGGCGGCCAGTACCGGACGGCCGGCGACCAGTCGTGGAAGCAGTTGCTGCTCGCCGGGGTGACCCCGTGACCGGCAGACCAGAGGAGGTGCCCGTGCAGACCCGCAGGGACCGCACACTGAAAGTGATCAAGGGAGCCAAGGCCGGCGTTCCCGGCCGGCCCGCCCAGCGCCGGCTGGTCAGCCGTCCCGTGTCCCGTGCGGAATCGCCGATCGAGGCGGTGCTGGAGCGGCTGGACCAGGAGCCCGTGACCGACCCGGACGACGCCGGTGACCTGACGGCGCTGGACGACCCGGCGCGCGCCGACGACCCGCCGGCCGCCGACGACGCTCCCCGCCCGGCCGGCACCGAGCGCGCCGCGCCGGCCCGCCGTCGTACGCTCGTCGGCCTGCTCGTGGTGCTGCTCGCCGCCACCCTGGCCGCGGCCGGGTTCTACGGGCACCGCTGGTACACCGCGCACGCCGTCGAGGAGGCCCGCCAGGCGGCGTTGGCCGCGGCCCGGCAGGCGAGCGTCAACTTCGTCTCGGTCAGCGCGGCCAGCGTCGACCGGGACCTGCAACGGATCGTCGCCGGGGCGACCGGCGAGTTCAAGGACGAGTTCACCCGGGGCCAGGCGCAGGTCCGCGCCGCGGTGGTGGAGAACAAGGTCGACTCGCGGGGCTCGGTGCTGCGGGCCGGCGTGGTCTCCGGTGACCGGAACCGGGCGGTGGTCATCGTGGCCGTCGACGCCACCGTGAAGAACGCCAAGGCGCCCGAGGGCCGGCCGTCGCACTACCGGATCCAGGTGGACATGGTCCGCGACCGGGACTCCGGCGAGTGGCTCGTGTCCCGCCTGCAGTTCGTCGGATGACCCCGACGCCGCCCCGACGTCCCCGAGGAGGACCCATGCGCATCCCCGCCCGTCTGCCGCGGCCCGGCCGCCTCCCGTGGCTGCGGCCCGGCCGGGTCCGGCTGATCCCGGCGCTGGTCACGGCGATCCTGCTGGCGGCCGGCGTCGCGACCGCCGGCTGGTACGCCGACCGCGCCGCCGACCGGCGGGACACCGCGGTCCGGCAGGCGCTCGCCACCGCCCCGGCGGCCGCCAAGGCCATCTTCTCCTACGACTACCGGACCTTCGACGACAGCGTGGCGAACGCCCGGACCTTCACCACCGGCGCCTTCGCCGAGGAGTACGCGCAGACCACGGCGACGCTGAAGGAGACCGCCGCCAAGCAGCAGGCGGTGGTCCTGGCGGAGGTGACCTCGACCGGCGTGGTCAGCGCCGACGCGGACCGGGTGGAGCTGCTGGTCTACCTGAACCAGTACCGGCGCAACGTCACCACGGCCGGCGAGAAGGTGGACCAGAACCGGGTCGTGCTCACCCTGGAGCGGGTCGACGGCGACTGGAAGGTGACCCGGGCGACGGCGGTCTGACCGCTACCCGGCGCGGGCGGCCCGGTCCAGCGGGGAGTGGGCCGTCGCCGCCGCCCTCCCACGTGGTCGATCCGTCTGACAAGAGTCAGCGACTCGCGTCGGGCGTCGGGCCGCAACGTATTTGAGTCACCCGTGCCCCTTGCGGCGCGTCCTGCCGGGCTGAAAATCGGGGTGTGGTTGCTCGCCGACGTCGATCA
>NZ_JBRIQN010000038.1:0-65127 GCF_052981855.1 Micromonospora sp. LZ34 | reverse complement strand
AAGCGTTACGTCGCCCGAGACCTCTACCGACGCCTCGAAAACCCACCCCAACCACTTGACGCGGCATAGGAGCGTCCCGTCACCCCCGTGGCGTCGGCACCGCTCACCGCCGGACCCGGCTGCGGCGCGGCGGTTCAGATCGGCGCGGAACCGCGCACGGCGCCGGCCGGCGCCGCCGCCCGGGTCTCCGCCGGGGTGGGCGGCTCCGCGTCGAGCACCGACCGGTCGACCGGTTCCGCCGGGTCGCGACGCCGCCACCGGCTCGCCAGCCAGCCGATCGCCGCTCCGCCGCCCAGCCCGGCGAGCAGCCCGGCCGCGAGCAGCGCGTCGGCGTTCCCGTCGCCGTCCGTCGCCGGGGCCCCGCCTTCGCCGGCCGCCCCCGGGGCCGCGCGCCCGGCGTCCGGGCCTCCGACCGGCGCCCCGTGCCCGCCGTGCCCGGCGACCGCACCGGCCGCCGGCGGCGACAGGGCCAGCACCGGCGCCCGGTGCACACCGGCCGGGTCGACCCAGCGCACCACCGTGCCGTCGGCGTACGTCTGGATCACCTGGAAGGTGAGCCGGTCGACCCGCGGCAGCGGCCCCATGGAGAGGGTGAGCCGGGCCGGCGCTGTGCCCGAGCCGGGCATCCTGGTCCAGGTCACCGCGCTGGTGACCGTGTCGATCCGCATCCCGTGCAGGCCGGTCATCGGCTGGTCCAGCTTCCGCGAGCTGATCCGGGGCGCCCAGCCGTCGACCGACATCGGGTACACCTCGGCGACCGGCGCGTCGGCCGGCAGCCGGACCTCGATCCGGTCGGTCCGGGTGCCGGGCCGCTCCTCGGGCACCACGAACTCCAGCTTCACCGCGTCGCCCTGCCGGGCCTGCGTCGGGTTGGTCGTCACGTCCGCCGCGTAGGCCGTGGCGGGCCAGGCCAGCACGCCGGCCGCGGCCAGGACGGCGAGCGCCCCGGCCCGGCGGCCCGCGCCGCGTGTCATCGCCATCTCGGGTCCCCATCCGTCTCCACGCGGCCGGCACCGGTCTCCGGCCACACCCGGTAGTTCGGATCGCGCGCGGGAAAGGTTCAACCGGCCCCGGGGCGGGTTCCGCCTCGCCGGACCGGGTGGTGGGCGACCGGGCGTCGGCCCGCTCGCGGGCGGGATCGGCCCGCCGCACCCCGGCTGGCGGGTGGCCCGGGCGGTGGGCGTCGCCGACCGTGCCGGCGGGCACGACCGATAGCATCGGCAGGAGCCGCGCGTCGGCGAGCATCCGTTCCGTCTGCTGGAGGAGTCACCGTGTCCGCACCCCGTACCCCCGCCGTGGCCGACCCCGTCGTCGTCACCGCCGGGACCACGGCGGCCGACGCGGTGGCCGCGGCCGGGCTGCCCGCGGCCGGCCCGAAGGCGATCGTCGTGGTCCGCGACCCGCAGGGCCAGCTGCACGACCTGGACTGGCAGCCGGCGGTCGACACCGAGGTGGAGCCGGTCAGCCTGGACTCCCCGGACGGGCTCAACGTGCTGCGGCACTCCACCGCGCACGTGCTCGCCCAGGCCGTGCAGGACGTCTTCCCGGAGGCCAAGCTCGGCATCGGCCCGCCGATCGAGAACGGCTTCTACTACGACTTCGCGGTCGACAAGCCGTTCCAGCCGGACGACCTGGCCCGGCTCGAGAAGCGGATGCAGGAGATCGTCAAGTCCGGCCAGCGGTTCCGCCGCCGGCGCTTCCGCAGCCTGGACGAGGCGAAGACCGAGCTGGCCGCCGAGCCGTTCAAGCTGGAGCTGATCGACGTCAAGGGCGAGGGGCTGGACTCCTCCGAGGTGATGGAGGTCGGCGGCGGCGAGCTGACCATCTACGACAACCTGGCCGCGAACGAGGACAAGGTCTGCTGGTCGGACCTGTGCCGCGGCCCGCACCTGCCGAACACCCGGCTGATCGGGGCGTTCAAGCTGATGCGCTCGGCCGCCGCGTACTGGCGCGGGTCGGAGAAGAACCCGCAGCTGCAGCGGGTGTACGGCACCGCCTGGCCGACCCGGGACGAGCTGAAGGCGTACCTGAAGCTGCTCGAGGAGGCCGCCCGGCGCGACCACCGCAAGCTCGGCGCGGACCTCGACCTGTTCAGCTTCCCCGACGAGATCGGCTCCGGCCTGGCCGTCTTCCACCCCAAGGGCGGCATCATCCGCCGGGAGATGGAGAACTACTCGCGCCGCCGGCACGAGGACGCGGGCTACGAGTTCGTCAACACCCCGCACATCACCAAGGCGCAGCTCTTCGAGACCTCCGGCCACCTGCCGTACTACGCGGACACCATGTTCCCGCCGATGCAGCTGGAGGGCGCCGACTACTACCTCAAGGCGATGAACTGCCCGATGCACAACCTGATCTTCAGGGCGCGCGGGCGGTCCTACCGGGAGCTGCCGCTGCGGCTGTTCGAGTTCGGCACCGTCTACCGGTACGAGAAGTCCGGTGTGGTGCACGGGCTGACCCGGGTGCGCGGCCTGACCCAGGACGACTCGCACATCTACTGCACCCGCGAGCAGATGGCCGGTGAACTCACCACCCTGCTGTCGTTCGTGCTGGACCTGCTCCGCGACTACGGCCTGGACGACTTCTACCTGGAGCTGTCCACCCGCGACGACTCGCCGAAGTTCATCGGGTCGGACGAGGACTGGGCCGAGGCGACCGAGGCGCTGCGCACCGCCGCCGAGCAGTCCGGGCTGGACCTGGTGCCCGACCCGGGCGGCGCGGCCTTCTACGGCCCGAAGATCTCGGTGCAGGCCAAGGACGCCATCGGTCGGACCTGGCAGATGTCCACTATCCAGGTCGACTTCAACCAGCCGGAGCGGTTCGGGCTGGAGTACCAGGCCGCCGACGGCAGTCGGCAGCGGCCCGTGATGATCCACCGGGCGCTGTTCGGCTCGATCGAGCGCTTCTTCGGCGTGCTCACCGAGCACTACGCGGGCGCCTTCCCGGCCTGGCTGGCCCCGGTGCAGGTGGTCGGCATCCCGATCCGCGAGGACCACACCGACTACCTGCACGGCTTCGTCGCCGCGTTGCGTACCGAAGGGATCCGCGCCCAGGTGGACGCGGGTGACGACCGGATGCAGAAGAAGATCCGGACCGCGCAGCAGCAGAAGATCCCGTTCATGGTGATCGCCGGCGACGACGACGTGGCGGCCGGCACCGTCTCGTTCCGCTACCGGGACGGCTCCCAGCGCAACGGGGTGCCGATCGCCGACGCGGTGGCCCACGTACTGGACGTGGTCGGCTCGCGGACCAACATCGGCCCGTCCGCCCAGCAGTGACCGGGGGTGCCCCCGCCGCGCCACGGCGCGACGGGGGCACCGGTGTCAGATCCCGCAGTTCGGTGCGGACCAGGTCCGGGTCGACTTGTGCGCGACGTGGGTGTGGTCGTTGTGCCCGGGGTAGCCGGGGCCGAGGATCTCGTTGAAGCCGTGGTTGCGGGCCTGCTGGGCCAGCCGGCACAGCGAGTGCGGGCCGGCGCCGAGGTCGACGGCGTCGCCGTAGAGGTGCCGGCTGGTCGACGACCCGCCGACCGCGCTGTTGCAGGCGTAGCTGCGGAACGCGCTGGTCACGATGATCTGCTGGTCGCCGAGCGCGTGCCGCATGGCCTGGAGCTTCCACATCGAGACGCGGGCGTTGAACCGGGCCGTGCTGGCCGACACCGCGCCGCCGGACCAGTCGCTGTTGCAGTCGTTGAACTCGGCGTAGCTGAAGTTGACGGGCGTGCAGTCGTCGTCCTGCAGGGCGTAGATCTTGTTGAAGGTCTGCGGCCCGGCGATGCCGTCCGCGCTCAACCCGTACGCCTGCTGGAAGCGGATCACCGCGGACCGGGTGGCCGGGCCGTACGCGCCGTCGAGGCCGAGCACGGCGCCGTAGCCGGGGTAGCCGGCGACCCGGATCTGGAGTTGCCGGACGTCCTCGCCGGACATCCCCTGGGACAGCGTGCGTCCCCACGTGTAGCAGCCGTCGGCGTGCGCCGCGCCGGGGGCGAGGGTGACGCCGACCACCGTGGTGGCGGCGGCCAGCGCGAGCGCCGCGAAGAACCTGCCGAGCCGTCGGATCATGGAGCCCTCCATCGGTAAATGGAAGTACCTAGATGCATGGAATTTTCAGACCTAGATATCGATCCGTCAATAACTTGCAGGTCCGAGTTCCCACCGGCGGGCGTCGCCGCCCGCCGGCCGGGTCCGTAGGATCGGCTTGTGACTGGGGCGGAGCGGCACACGGACAGCGGCATGGCCGACGGCCTGGAGCGGCTCTGGACGCCGCACCGGATGACCTACATCTCCGGCGAGGACCGGCCCGAGGGCGGCTACGAGAAGCCCGCCGGCTGCCCGTTCTGCCTGGCCCCCGGCCGGCCGCCGGAGGAGAGCCTGGTGGTGGCGCGGGGCGAGCACGTCTTCGTGGTGCTCAACCTCTACCCGTACAACCCCGGCCACCTGCTGGTCTGCCCCTACCGGCACGTCGCCGACTACACCGACCTGGACGCGGCGGAGACCGTCGAGCTGGCGACCTACACGCAGACCGCGATGCGGGTGATCCGCAAGGTCAGCAACGCGCACGGGTTCAACCTCGGGATGAACCAGGGTGGGGTGGCCGGTGCCGGGATCGCCGCGCACCTGCACCAGCACGTGGTGCCGCGCTGGGGCGGGGACGCCAACTTCATGCCGGTGATCGGGCGCACCAAGGTGCTGCCGCAACTGCTCGGCGACACCCGCGACCTGCTGTCCCGCGCCTGGCCGAGCTGAATCGGCCGGCTGCCACCCGCCGGCCGCCGGCGGGTGGCACGATCTGGCGATGGCAGTCAGCACGCGGACGTTGGGCCGCAGCGGCATCGAGGTCAGTGCCCTCGGCATGGGGTGCTGGGCGATCGGTGGCCCGTGGGCCGAGGGCACCCAGCCGCTGGGCTGGGGCGCGGTCGACGACGAGGAGTCGGTACGCGCGGTGCGGCGCGCGCTCGACCTCGGCGTCACCCTCTTCGACACCGCCGACACCTACGGGGCGGGACACAGCGAGCGGATCCTCGGCCGCGCGCTCGCCGGCCGGCGGGACGCGGCGGTGATCGCCACCAAGTGGGGCTACACCTTCGACGAGGCGACCCGGCAGGCGACCGGTGTGGACGCCTCCCCGGAGTACCTGCGGCGGGCGGTGCGGGACTCGCTGCGCCGGCTGGACACCGACCGGATCGATCTCTACCAGCTGCACCTGGCCGACCTGCCGGTGCCCCGGGCCGAGGCGCTGGTCGGCACGCTCGAGGAGCTGGTCGCGGACGGCCTGATCCGGGCGTACGGCTGGAGCACCGACCGCCCCGACCGGGCGGCCGCGTTCGGTCCCGGCGCCCCGCACGCCACCGCCGTGCAGCACGCCCTCTCGGTGCTCCGGGACGCCCCCGAGCTGCTCGCCGTCTGCGACAAGTACGACCTGGCCAGCGTCGTCCGGGGACCGCTCGGGATGGGCCTGCTCACCGGCAAGTACACCGCCGGTTCCACGCTGCCCCGCGACGACGTGCGCGGCGTCGCGCCGGGCTGGCTGGAGTGGTTCCGCGGCGGCCGGCCGGCCCCGGAGTGGCTGCGCCGGGTCGGCGCGGTGCGGGCGGCGCTGACCGGGGACGGGCGCACCCTGGCCCAGGGCGCGCTCGGCTGGATCTGGGCGCGCAGCGGCCGGAGCGTGCCGATCCCGGGCTGCCGTACTGTCGCCCAGGTCGAGGAGAACGCGGCCGCCCTGCGCTGGGGCCCGCTGCCGCCGGACCAGTTCGCCGAGGTGGAGCGCCAGCTCGCCGCGCTCCGGTCGGCGGCGCTGCGCTCCGCCGACCGCCCCTACTGGCCCAGCCCCACCCTCCCCGCCACCCACCCGTAGCCCCGGGCCCCGCCCGCCCCCGCACGAACCGCCCCACCGGACCGCCGACGGCAGGAGCCGCGGAGGCCGCAACTTCGGGGAAAGTGGGGCCTCCTCTCGGCGTGAGGCCGCAACTTCGGGGAAACTGCGGGCTCAGCCCGGCCCTCGGTCCGACCGGCGAGGGCGGGCGGCGGAGGGATGGGGTCAGGTGCGGTTGGCGTGTTCCTTGCGGACCTGGTCGGCCAGGTGGGTGGGCATCGGCTCGTAGCGGGCGAACTGGCGGCGGAAGGTGCCGGTGCCCGAGGTCATCGAGCGCAGCTCGACGGCGTACCGGAGCAGCTCGGTGGCGGGCACCTCGGCGCGGACCAGGGTGCGCCCCTCGCCGTCCGGCTCCGGTTCGGTGCCGAGCACCCGGCCGCGCCGGCCGGACAGGTCGCCCATCACGGCGCCGACCGCCGAGTCGGGCACCCGGATGACCACCTCGTCGACCGGTTCCAGCAGCGCCGGCTGGGCCTTCTCGGCGGCGTCCTTGAGGGCCAGCGCGCCGGCGGTCTGGAACGCCGCGTCGGAGGAGTCGACGCTGTGCGCCTTGCCGTCGAAGAGCGTCACCCGCAGGTCGACCACCGGGTAGCCGGCCACCAGGCCCCGCTCCATCTGGGCGCGTACCCCCTTCTCGACCGAGGGGATGTAGTTGTGCGGCACCGCGCCGCCGACCACCCGGTCGACGAACTCGAAGCCGGCGCCGCGCGGCAATGGCTCCACCTCGATGTCGCAGACGGCGTACTGGCCGTGCCCACCGGACTGCTTGACGTGCCGGCCGTGCCCCTTGGCCGCCGCGGTCAGCGTCTCCCGCAGCGCCACCCGGACCGGCTCGGTCTCCAGCTCGACGCCGCCGGCGCGGAGCCGGTCCAGCACCACGTCGGCGTGCGCCTCGCCCATGCACCAGAGCACCAGCTGGTGGGTCTCTGGGTTGCGGTCCAGCCGCATGGTCGGGTCGCCGGCGACCAGCCGGGCCAGGTTGCGGGCCAGCGCGTCCTCGTCGGCCCGGCTCTTGGCGACTATCGCCACCGGCAGCAGCGGCTCGGGCATCTCCCAGGGGGCGATCAGCAGCGGCTCGTCCTTGGCCGAGACGGTGTCGCCGGTCTCCGCGCTGCCGGACTTGGTGATCGCGCAGATGTCGCCGGCCACGCAGCTGGCCACCTCGCGCAGGGTGGCGCCCAGCGGGGTGTAGATGTGCCCGACCCGCTCGTCGGCGTCGTGGTCGGGGTGGCCGCGCTCGGCCATGCCGTGCCCGGAGACGTGCACCGTCTGCTCCGGGCGCAGGGTGCCGGAGAAGACCCGGACCAGGGAGACCCGGCCGACGTGCCGGTCGATGGTGGTCTTGACCACCTCGGCCACCAGCGGGCCGTCCGGGTCGCAGGCCAGCGGCGGGCGGGGGGAGCCGTCCACCCCGGTCACCGCCGGCAGTTCGTGCTCCAGCGGCGACGGGAAGCCGGCGGTGAGCACCTCCAGCAGCGCGTCCAGCCCGACCCCGGTCTCCGCGCAGACCGGCACGACGGGATAGAAGTGGCCGCGGGCGACCGCCTTCTCCAGGTCCTCGATGAGGATGTCCGTGCCGATCTCCTCGCCGCCGAGGTAGCGGTCCATCAGGGACTCGTCCTCGCTCTCGGCGATGATCCCCTCGATCAGCTCGTTGCGGGACTCGGCGATCGCCGGCAGGTGCTCCGGGTCCGGGTCGCGGACCACCGGCGGGTGGCCGGCGGTGTAGTCGAAGACCCGGCGGGTGATCAGGCCGAGCAGGCCGACGGTGGAGACGCCGTCGTCGCCGAGCATCGGCAGGTAGAGCGGGAGCACGTTGTCGCCGAACACCCGCTGGCACAGCGCCACCGCCTCGTCGAAGTCGGCGCGCGGGTGGTCGAGCCGGGAGACGGCGACCGCCCGGGGCATGTCGACCGCCGCGCACTCCTCCCACAGGGCGGCGGTGGCCGCGTCCATCCCGTCGGCGGCCGACACCACGAAGAGCGCGGCGTCGGCGGCCCGCAGGCCGGCGCGCAGCTCGCCGACGAAGTCGGCGTAGCCGGGGGTGTCCAGCAGGTTGACCTTGATGCCGTCGTGCAGCAGCGGCGCGCAGGCCAGGCTCACCGAGCGCTGCTGGCGTACCGCCGCCGGGTCGTGGTCGCAGACCGTGGTGCCGTCGGTGACGGTGCCGGCCCGGTTGATCGTGCCGCTCGCCGCGAGCAGCGCCTCGACCAGGGTCGTCTTGCCCGCGCCCGAGTGCCCGACGAGCACCACGTTGCGGACCCTGCCGGGCTCGGTCACCACCGGCGCGCCGCCGGTGATCCCCTTCTCCTGATTCTTCTGCGCCATGGGGCGCACCTCCCTCAGCCGGTGGTGGTGGCGACCGCCGCGCGCGACGGGGAAGCGGCCCGGGTCGGGTCCCGCGGCGATATCCTCCGCTGTCTGCTGGATTCCGGGTACGTGACGGGCGGGCGGGTGAGCTGGCTCACCTCCCCGCTCGATCTCACACCCGATGCCCGGTCGGCACAAGGGCGGCTCGCCTGACCGGCCGTAGAGCCGGCCCTGGCCGGACCGTTATCGTGGGACCGCCATGGCGAAGATCTTCCAAGTGTCGGCCCGCGCGGGGATGACCCGCGTCGTCGAGCCGGTCGCACGCGGCCTGCTCCGAGCGGGCGTAACCCCCAACGCGGTCACCGTGACGGGCACCCTCGGGGTGCTCGTCGGTGCACTCGGCTTCGGTGCCCGCGGTCATCTGGTCGCCGGGGCCCTGATCGTCACCCTCTTCGCGCTCACCGACCTGCTCGACGGGACGATGGCCCGGATGAGCGGCGGCTCCACCCGGTTCGGCGCGTTCCTCGACTCGAGCATGGACCGGATCGCCGACAGCGCGGTGTTCGGCGCGGTGGCGTACTGGCTCGCCACCGAGCACCAGTACACCGGGGTGGCCGCCGCGCTGCTCTGCCTGGCCGCCGGCAGCCTGGTCTCCTACGTCAAGGCGCGCGCCGAAGGGCTCGGCATGACCTGCAACGTGGGCATCGCCGAGCGCACCGAGCGGCTGCTGATCGTCGGCGTCGGCGGCCTGCTCACCGGCCTCGGCCTCGACCCGGCCCTGGAGATCGCGCTCTGGCTGCTCGCCGCCGTGTCGATCTTCACCGTCGGGCAGCGGATGCTGCACGTGTACCGGCAGACACAGCGGATCCACACCCCGGACGGAAATCGGTGAATCTCACCGAGCTCGGCTACGTCGCCGGTTGGCGGGTGATCCGCGCGCTGCCGCGGCCCGTCGTGGCCGTGGCGTTCCGGGCCGGCGCGGACCGCGCCCACCGCCGGGGCGGCGGCGGTACGGCCCGACTGCGGGCGAACCTGCGCCGGGTGGTCGGCCCGGACCTGCCCGACGCCGAGCTGGACGAGCTGGTACGGGCGGGCCTGCGCTCGTATGCCCGGTACTGGCTGGAGGCGTTCCGGCTGCCGGCGTTGAGCCGCCAGCAGATCCTGGCCGGGTTCCGGCTGGACGGCGAGGAACTGCTCGCCGCCGACGTGGCCGCCGGCCGGGGCGCGGTGGTGGCGCTGCCGCACGCCGGCAACTGGGACGCCGCCGGCGCCTGGGTCGCGGCCACCGGCTGGCCGATCACCACCGTCGCCGAGCGGCTCAAGCCGGAGGGCGTCTACGAGCGGTTCCTCGCCTTCCGAAAGAGCCTGGGCATGGAGATCCTGCCCACCCACGGCGGCGAGCGGCCCGCGTTCGACGTGCTGGTGGACCGGCTGCGGGCCGGGGCGGTGGTGCCGCTGCTGGCCGACCGGGACCTCTCCGCCCGCGGGGTGGAGGTCGACTTCTTCGGCGCCCGGACCCGGATGCCGGCCGGGCCGGCCCTGCTCGCGCTGCGCACCGGGGCGCCGCTCTACGTCGCCTCGATGTGGTACGAACCGGATGCGGCGCGTGCGTCGTTGGCGGGCCCGCTGCCGGTGCCCGGCTCCGAGGAGGGCCCGCTCGACGAGCGGGTCCGGTCGTTGACCCAGCGGATCGCGGACGGTCTGGCGGCGGGTATCGCCCGGCATCCGGAAGACTGGCACATGTTGCAACGGATGTGGCTGGACCAACGCGGTCCAGTCGACGGCGCGGCCCTGCGCTCGCCGGCCACCGGACAGCTCTGAGGGAGAGGCAGCGGTGAGCGCGAGGAGTGCGGCGGAGCGGGGCCTGGCAGTCGCGAACAAAGGGCGTTGACGTGCGGATCGGCATCGTGTGTCCGTACTCGTTCGACGTGCCCGGTGGGGTGCAGAACCACGTCATGGACCTGGCCGAGGCGCTGATCGGGCTCGGCCACCAGGTGAGCGTCCTCGCCCCGGCCGACGAGGACTCGCCGCTGCCGCCGTACGTGGTGCCGGCCGGGCGGGCCGTGCCGCTGCCGTACAACGGCTCGGTGGCCCGGATCGCCTTCGGGCCGGTCTCCACCGCCCGGGTGCGGCGCTGGATCACCCGGGGCGAGTTCGACGTGCTGCACGTGCACGAGCCGCTCACGCTCAGCCTCTCGCTGCTCGCCGTGCTCTCCGCCCGGGGGCCGGTGGTGGCCACCTTCCACACCGCGATGACCCGGTCCCGGGCGCTGGCCGCCGCGCAGGGCGTGCTCCAGATCGTGCTGGAGCGGATCACCGCCCGGATCGCGGTCAGCGCGCTGGCCCGCAAGGTGCAGGTCGAGCACATGGACGGCGGGGCGGTGGAGATTCCCAACGGGGTGGCCGTCGCCAAGTTCACCGACGCCGAGCCGCTGCCCGGCTGGCCGGGGGAGTGCGCGCCGGGGGAGGGCGGCTCGATCGGCTTCCTGGGTCGGTTCACCGAGGCCCGCAAGGGCTTCCCGGTGCTCCGCGACGCCTTCGTCCAGCTGGCCGGTGAACGCCCCGGGTTGCGGCTGCTGGTGGCCGGGCCGGGCGACCCGGACGACCTGTACGACCGGTTCCCGGCCGGGCTGCGCGACCGGGTGACCTTCCTGGGACTGGTCTCCGAGGAGGACAAGGCGCGGATGCTGCGCAGCGTGCACCTCTACGTGGCGCCGAACACCGGCGGGGAGTCGTTCGGCATGATCCTCACCGAGGCGCTGGCGGCCGGCACCACCGTGGTGGCGAGCGACCTCGACGCGTTCCGCCGGGTGCTCGACGGCGGCCGGGCGGGGCGGCTCTTCCCGACCGGGGACCCGGCCGCGTTGCGTGCCGCGCTCACCGAGCTGCTCGACGACCCGAGGCAGCGGGCCGAGCTGACCGCCTGCGGCGACCAGGTGGTGGCGAATTTCGACTGGCCTGTGGTTGCCCGCCGGGTTCTGGAGGTATACGCAGCGGCGATCGAGGCCACCGACGGGCGGGTCATCGACACGGAATGGGTGGGGCTGGGCTGACCGCGGTGGTGGGTGGTGCGAGAGTGACCGGTCTGTCGGGCCGGTGACGGCCGGAGGCGACCGAACGGAGCAGCACTACGATGCCGGGCATGTGGTGGGTGGTGGGCACGACCCTGGTCGTCGGGCTGGTCGCGACGTACCTGATCTGGACCGCCGGCCGGGTCGAGCGGCTGCAGGAGCGCGCGGAGCTCGCCGCCCGCGCGCTCGACGCCCACCTGCTGCGCCGGGCCGCGGCCGCCGCGGTGCTGGCCGAGCGGCGCTACGGCGTCGAGCTGTACGCGGCGGCACGGATCGCCCTGGACGCCCGCCCGGACGAACGGGAGGCCGCCGAGAACGACCTCACCCGGCAGTTGCGGGCGGTCCAGCTCGACCCCACCGATCCGGACTGCGAGGCGGTGATCGCCGCCAGCCGCCGGCTGGCCCTGGCCCGGCAGGTGCACACCGACCTGGTCCGGGACGCCCGCTCCGCCCGCAGCCGGCCACTGGTGCGGTTGTTGCGGATGGGGCGCCGGCACGCCTGGCCCCGCTACTTCGACATCGACGACCCCACGCTCACCGTCCCCGCCGACGTTCCGGCCGGCTGATCCGGGACCGCTCGGACGGCGTTGTCCGGCGGGACCACGGGCTGCGCCATCCCCTACCTGTTCGCGCCCTGTGGAGCTGATGTCGTAAACGAGTAGTCCGGGCTCCGTCGGCGGCGGGTGATGGGTGCCACATCGCAGGCCACCGTGGGTCTGATTGGCTGTCGGAGCGGCGTTGACCCCGGCGTAGCATTTCCGCTGCCACCCCCCGAGCACGCCTGAGGAGCGATAACCCGTGCCCGACACCACTTCCCAGCACACCAGCGCCCCCGTCGTCGGCACCGCGCGCGTCAAGCGCGGCATGGCCGAGATGCTCAAGGGCGGCGTGATCATGGACGTGGTCAACGCCGAGCAGGCCAAGATCGCCGAGGACGCCGGCGCCGTCGCGGTGATGGCGCTCGAGCGGGTGCCGGCCGACATCCGTGCCCAGGGCGGGGTGTCCCGGATGAGCGACCCGGACATGATCGACGGCATCATCAACGCCGTCTCCATCCCGGTGATGGCCAAGGCCCGGATCGGCCACTTCGTGGAGGCCCAGATCCTGCAGTCGCTCGGCGTCGACTACGTCGACGAGTCCGAGGTGCTGACCCCGGCCGACTACGAGAACCACATCGACAAGTGGGCGTTCACCGTCCCGTTCGTCTGCGGCGCGACCAACCTGGGCGAGGCGCTGCGCCGGATCACCGAGGGCGCCGCCATGATCCGCTCCAAGGGCGAGGCCGGCACCGGTGACGTCTCCAACGCCACCACCCACATGCGGAAGATCCGCCAGGAGATCCGCCGGCTGCAGTCGCTGCCGGAGGACGAGCTGTACGTCGCGGCCAAGGAGCTGCAGGCGCCGTACGAGCTGGTCAAGGAGGTCGCCCAGAGCGGCAAGCTGCCGGTGGTGCTGTTCACCGCGGGCGGGATCGCCACCCCGGCCGATGCCGCCATGATGATGCAGCTCGGCGCGGAGGGCGTCTTCGTCGGCTCGGGCATCTTCAAGTCCGGCAACCCGGCCCAGCGCGCCGCCGCGATCGTGAAGGCCACCACCTTCCACGACGACCCGGACGTGCTGGCCAAGGTCTCCCGCGGCCTCGGCGAGGCGATGGTCGGCATCAACGTCGACGACATCCCGCAGCCGCACCGGCTGGCCGAGCGGGGCTGGTGACCATGAGCGGGCCCACCATCGGTGTGCTCGCCCTGCAGGGCGACGTGCGCGAGCACGTCGCGGCCCTGACCGGGGCGGGCGCGGACGCCTGCCCGGTCCGCCGGCCCGAGGAACTGGACGCGGTGCACGGGCTGGTCATCCCCGGCGGGGAGTCCACCACGATCAGCAAGCTGGCCGACATCTTCGAGCTGCGCGAGCCGATCGACAAGCGGATCGCCGCCGGCCTGCCGGTCTACGGCTCCTGCGCCGGGATGATCATGCTGGCGCGGGAGGTGCTGGACGGCCGGCCCGACCAGCGCGGCTTCGACGGCATCTCGATGACCGTGCGGCGCAACGCGTTCGGCCGGCAGGTGGACTCGTTCGAGGCGCCGGTGGCGGTCACCGGCGTCGAGGGCGGCCCGTTCCACGCGGTGTTCATCCGGGCGCCGTGGGTGGAGCGGGTCGGCGACGGGGTCGAGGTGCTCGGCACGGTGACCGAGGGTCCGGCCGCCGGGCGGATCGTGGCGGTGCGGCAGGGCAACCTGCTGGCCACCTCGTTCCACCCCGAGCTCACCGGCGACCTCCGGCTGCACCGCTACTTCGTGGATCTCGTCCGCGCCGCCTGACCGGCGACGGTCTGCGCGAGCAGAGAACGGGGCGCCCTCCCGACCGGGAGGGCGCCCCGGTTCGCGGGGCATGAATTCCGGCCGCCGGTCGTTGTCCCTCATGGCCCGGTCGACCGACGCCGCCCCGGGCCGGGTGTGACATGCCGGGGGAGCGCCTCGGTAGGATTGCCGCAGTTCGGCAGGGCCGTCCCCCGCCGCGGCATCTCCCGCGGAGCCGACCGGCCGCCGGATCGCCGGATGCGGCGCGGGATCGGTGCGGCAGTCGACGCAGGCGTGGAATGACAGACGGAGGTAGCAGATGTCCGGCCACTCAAAGTGGGCGACCACCAAGCACAAGAAGGCCGTCATCGACGCCAAGCGCGGCAAGATGTTCGCCAAGCTGATCAAGAATGTCGAGGTGGCGGCGCGGACCGGCGGCGGCGACCCGGCCGGTAACCCGACGCTCTACGACGCCATCCAGAAGGCGAAGAAGAACTCGGTCCCGAACGACAACATCGACCGTGCGGTCAAGCGCGGCTCCGGCCTGGAGGCCGGCGGCGCCGACTACCAGACGATCATGTACGAGGGCTACGGCCCGAACGGCGTCGCGCTGCTCATTGAGTGCCTGACCGACAACCGCAACCGCGCCGCGACCGAGGTGCGCACCGCGCTGACCCGCAACGGCGGCTCCTTCGCCGACGCCGGCTCGGTGTCCTACATGTTCTCCCGCAAGGGTGTGGTGATCGTGCCGAAGGCCGGCACCACCGAGGACGACGTGATGATGGCCGTCCTGGACGCCGGCGCCGAGGAGGTCAACGACCTGGGCGAGGCGTTCGAGGTGGTCTCCGAGCCGGGTGACCTGATCGCGGTGCGCAGCGCGCTGCAGGAGGCTGGCATCGAGTACGAGTCGGCCGAGTCGTCGCTGATCCCGAGCGTCAACGTCCCGCTGGACGAGGACGGCGCGCGGAAGATCTTCAAGCTGATCGACGTGCTGGAGGACTGCGACGACGTGCAGAACGTCTACGCGAACTTCGACGTCAGCGACGAGATCATGGCCGCGGTCGGCTGAGGTCGCTGGTGGTCCGTCGAGCCGACCAGGCGTCGGCTCGGCGCGGTCTCTCCGTACCTGCCGCGTCACCGTCGCCCTACTGAACCAGCCGCCGCTTTCAGTCGCGTCTCGTACGTTCGGCGATGGCCGGCAGGGCGCATACGAACGAGGCGAGGCTCTTGTACGGTTCACCGTCGAGAACTCGCGCGGCCAGCCCGAACGGGAACCCCGTCACGCCGAGCGCCGAGACCGCTGGGACGCCCGCCGACGTTTCGTGCGCGACCCACTCGCCGCCGTAGGCCCGGATGGCCACTTCCCCGGTGTAGGCGCCGATCAACCGCCACCACAGGCCGAGGCGCTCCTCGGCCAGCGGCCCGTCGGCGAGCAGGTCGGCGCACACCTCGTCGAGCGTCGACAGGCTCTCCGGTGACCAGTCCAGTCGGCGGCCGAACTGCCGGAACACCAGGTCCGCGCATTCGTCGGCGAGGGCGTGCAGATAAGTCGGGTCCGGCGCACTCATGGTTGACGATCCTCGCACAGTGCACACGCCCCTTCCGGCTCGCGGAAGTCTGAGCGCAGGCCGGGACGGTAACCCGGAGGGGGTCAGGCGGGCGGGCCGACCAGGCTCGGGAACGGGAAGTCGAGGTCGAACTTCTCGTTGTTGCGCGCGTCGCGGTAGACCCACTGCCGGGGGCTTACCTGCTCCGCCGTCGACCCCCGGGTCCAGCCGCGCAGCCCGGCGTAGCTGACCGCCACGCCACCGAAGTTGTCACCGAACCACAGCTCCACCCGGTGCCGGTCGGGCCCGATCTCGCGCTGCTGGATGTCCTGCACGACCATGCCGCCCGGGCCGATGCCGTGGTACGTCTCCTGGAAGTGCTGGTACGGCGCGTGGTCGCCGGCCAGGCGTTCGAACTCGACCTGTTCGAAGACGAACGCGGCGAACTCCCGGATGCTGCCAGGCGACTTCAGCGGGAACTCGGTGACCAGGGTGAACGTCGCGCGCTGCGGGTCGTACACGTAGGAGAAGACGAGGGCCTCCATGATGTGGTTGAGCGCCCCGCGCGGGTCGCGCATCGGTTCCACGGTTTCTCCTTACGGGTACGGGCCTTCGTACATGATGTGCGTCTTCTCGGCGAACAGCGGATCGTTCTTGTCGACGATGTTGCCGTCCTGATCGAGGAAGAGGTTATCGGCCGGGCTGTTGCCGGACTGGGCGGACTGCCAGCGGAGATAGCCGTTCGCCTGGCGGCTCCACTGGCTGGCACTGGGGTTGTCGCCGGTGGGCCGCATGAAGCGCAGCCGCTCGACGCCGTTCTCGTCCTTCCAGATGAAGCCCTCGTTGTTGCGGGTCGGGGTCTCGGTCCAGTTGCGCGGGCGTTGTGCGCGCAGCGACCGGATGGAGATGCCGCGCAGCGACCGGACCGGGAACGGGGTGGCGTTGGGATGCCGCAGCCGGTCGCGGGGAAGGCCGAGGTTCCTCAGGTCCTGGCCGGGGCGAAGCAGGTCGCCGACCGGCCCGAAGATGCCCCGGGCGAAGCCGCCGCGCCCCTGTCGCCGGAGCCGGCGCAGCTTTCCCTTACCCATTGAGCACCGCGTCGATGGCGAGATTGAGCAACTGGTCGATGACCAACGAGGTGATCATCTTGAAGATCGGGATCTGGGCCAGCGACGCGCCGAAGGTCGGTGCGGCGGTGGCGATGGCCTGCGCGATCTGGATCGCCAGGAGGACCAGCTGCACCATCACGTTGATCTTCAGGACGAGGACCACGCCGGCGGTGAGGAAGAGCCCCACCGCGACACCCTGGGCGGCGCTGACGCCGTCGGTGAGGTTCGCTATCGGCGCCTCCTGGCCGCTCCACCGCTGCTGGAACGCCGCGACCGCCTGGCCGGTGTTGGCGGCCCAGACCGACTCGCCGGCCTGCTGCGCCACGGCGCCGACCGTCTGCACGGTCGCGGCCAGGCTGAGCCAGTGCTGGCCCAGCTCGAAGAGCTTCTCCTCGTCGGCCTCCGGCCAGCTGTAGCCGAGCATCCCCAGCAGCGAGACGAGTTCACCGGGAAGTTGCAGCCCCATCGCGTCACCCGCCCAACGCCTGGCCGATCTTCCGCAGGCCGGCCTCGACCTGCTGATCGGCCTCCTCGAACGCGTCGGCCATGGTGTGCAGGCCGGCGGCGAACTGCCCGAGCACCTCGCCGTTGCTCTCGAAGCAGCTCATGGCCAGGTCGTGGATGCCGAGGTACAGCTCGCCGATCAGGGTACCGAGGTCGTCGCCGCCCCACGGCTCGCCGAGCCCCTGCACCGTGCTCTCGAACTGCTCCAGGACCTCGGCCATCCGGTCGACCGACCGGTCGAGCGACTCCGCGCTGGCCCGCAGCGCCTCGGGATCCACCTGGAAGCCGGACGTCGACATGCTCGCCTCCGTACTCGTGGGCGGGCTTGCGGAGCCGATGCTAGCCGTCCGGGTCCACTGTGGGATGTCCCGTGCGGGACTTCTGTCCGACTCGCGACCCCGACCTTGCCCACTGCCCGCGTCCGTGATCCAGCGCGGGGAGGCCGTCGAGCGGTGCGTCGCCCCCGACCGCCACGGCCCCGCACGTTGCTGGCAGGCCGCCCCCCGGGCCGTGGCGGTTCGAGGACTTCACCGCCCACCCGATGCCGAGTCGAGAGGCTTGCCTAGGCTGGGCGGATGGAGCTGAGCGGTGGTGCGGGGGACAGCGCTGGTCAGGTGGTCGACGGGCGCCGGTTCGCGCCCGGTGACGTGGTGGTCCGGCGGGAGATCCTGCTCGGCGAGGTCTGGTTCGGCTGCCCGACCATCTGCGTGGAGGACACGCCCGACCTGCTCGCGCTCTACCTGCCGCCGGGCGCCGAGTTCGGCTTCCCCCGACGCGGCGTCTTTCCGGCCGGTCGGCACCCGTGGGAGGCCGCCGGCCACCGGGCCTGGAGCGGGCACGGCAAGCTGATGCTGCAACGCCCCGGCGAGGCACACTCGCTGGACGTTTTCTGGACCGGCCCGGACCGCGCCTTCGCCGGCTGGTACTTCAACCTCCAGGACCCGTTCCGGCGTACCCCGATCGGGGTGGACACCCTGGACCACGAGCTGGACCTGTGGTGGCCGGCGGACGCCGAGCGCTACGTCTGGAAGGACGTGGAGATGTTCGCCCAGCGCCTCGAGGAGGGGCGCTACCCGGGGATGGCGGACGCCATCCAGGCCGAGGGCGACCGGATCGCCGCCCTGTTGGACGCGGGGGAGCACTGGTGGGACGAGAGTTGGGCCTCCTGGAAGCCCGACCCGGCCTGGCCGGCGCCCCGGCTGCCCGCCGGCTGGGACACCGTCCCCGGCTGACCCGCCCGACCCGGCCGCCCGGCCCGGCCGAGCGACCGGGCCGGGCGGCCGGCGGTCAGCCCACGGTCTCCCGGGAGCGCCAGGCGGCCCGGACCGAGGTGCGGCCGTTGGTGCGCAGCAGCGACCCCTCGTACACCCTCGCCCCGGCGGCCAGGAACGCGGCGGCCGCCACCAGCAGCAGGGCCAGCGACACCAGCGGCTCCCAGCCGGCCGCGTCGGCGGTGAACAGCCGCAGCGGCATCGCCGTCGGCGCGGAGAACGGCAGGTAGGACAGCACCCGCATGGCCGTCGCGTTGTCGTTCAGAAAGATCACCGCGAAGAACGGCAGCATCACCGCGAGCTGCACCGGCATCGACACGCCGGCGATGTCCTCCTGCCGGTTGACCAGGGCCCCGGCCGCCGCCCACATCGCCGCGATCAGCACGAACCCGAGCAGGAAGAACGGTACGAACCAGCCGATCGCCGGCCCGAGCAGTACGAGCAGCCCGCCGCTGTCGACGAACCGCATGCCGACGACGGTGACCAGGGCGATCAGCGCGATCTGCCCGAGCGCCAGCACCGTGCCGGCGAGCAGTTTGCCGGCCAGCAGCGCGCGGACCGGCACCGCGGCCACCAGGATCTCCACCACCCGGGTCTGCTTCTCCTCCACCACGCTCTGCGCGATCTGCACGCCGAAGGTCTGCGAGGTGACGAAGAAGACGAACGCGAAGGCGAACGGCACCAGGAACGCCACCACCGGGTCCACCGCGTCCGGGTCCAGCAGCCGGACCGCGGGTTGGCTGCTCAGCGCCGCCACCACGTCGTCGGGCGCCTCGTCCATCGCCAGCACGGCCGGCCCGGCGACCACGGCGGCGTCCACGTCGCCGTCCCGGACGGCCTGCTCGGCGGCCCGGTCGTCGGCGACCGTCCGCACCTCCAGACCGGCGTCGCGCAGCGGCCCGGCCGCCGCCTCGGTCACCGCCACACTCGACGGGCCGCCGGAGAGCAGCGGCGGCAGGATCGTCGCCGCCGCGGCGATGAGCAGGAAGAACAGGGTGCTGAACAGGAACGTGCGGTCGCGCAGCTTGACCCGGAT
Organism: Micromonospora sp. LZ34; assembly: GCF_052981855.1. Classification (NCBI taxonomy): domain Bacteria; kingdom Bacillati; phylum Actinomycetota; class Actinomycetes; order Micromonosporales; family Micromonosporaceae; genus Micromonospora; species Micromonospora sp. LZ34. The sequence goes on along the minus strand of NZ_JBRIQN010000038.1, from coordinate 46,111 downwards.
CTCCCGGGCGGCGACCAGGCGGGTGGCCTGCGTGGTGTTCACTGGGCGACCTCTCGGAAGATCTCGGTGAGGGAGGGGCTGACCGGGCGGAACGCGCGGACCGGGCCGCGGGCGAGCGCCGCGTGCAGCACCGGCTGCTCGTCGGCGCCGGGGGCGAGGTCGAACACCGCGCGGGCGCCGTCCAGGTCGACCAGGGTCACCCCGGGCTGGTCCCGCAGCCAGCCGGCGTCGGTCGCCACCACCAGCTCGAACCGGGGCGAGGTGTACGTCCGGCGCAGCTCGTCCCGGCTGCCGGCGGCCCGGATCAGCCCGCCCGCGATGATCACTAGGTCGTCGCAGAGCCGCTCCACCACGTCGAGCTGGTGGCTGGAGAAGAGCACCGGCACGCCGGCCGCGGCCCGCTCCCGCAGCACGCCGACGACCGTGTCCACGGCGAGCGGGTCGAGGCCGGAGAACGGCTCGTCGAGCACCAGCACCTCGGGGTCGTGCACCAGCGCGGCGGCGATCTGCGCGCGCTGCTGGTTGCCCAGCGACAGCGTCTCCAGCAGGTCGTCGGCGCGCTCGGCCAGGCCGACCCGCTCCAGCAGCGCGTCGGTGTTGCGCCGCGCCGCCGCCGCGGTCATCCCGTGCAGCCGGCCCAGGTAGGCCACCTGCTCTCGGGCGCTCATCTTCGGGTAGAGGCCGCGTTCCTCCGGCATGTAGCCGAAGCGCCCGCGGACCTCCCGGGTCAGCGGCACGCCCTCCCAGCTGACCTCGCCGGCGTCCGGGGCGAGCACCCCGAGGATGATCCGCATGGAGGTGGTCTTGCCGGCGCCGTTGCCGCCGACGAAGCCGGTCATCCGGCCGGCGACCACGTCGAAGGACACGTTCTGGAGCACCTGACGGTCGCCGAAGCTGCGGTCGACCCCGTCGAGGCGGAGCACGTTCGTCACGGCGACCACGCTAGATCGACACGCGTCGGCCGCCGTCCGCCCGCCGGGGGAACCTCCGGGTCCGCCTCGCGGCGGAGGCCGGTCACCCGCCGGGCCGCACCACCCCGTGCTCGTACGCGAAGACCACCGCCTGCACCCGGTCGCGCAGCCCGAGCTTGGCCAGCACCCGGCTGACGTGCGTCTTCACCGTCGCCTCGCCCAGGTGCAGTTCGGCGGCGATCTCGGCGTTGCTGGCGCCCCGGGCGACCAGTACCAGCACCTCCCGTTCGCGGGGGGTGAGTTCCCGCAGCGCCGCCTCCGGCGAGATGCCCGCGCCGGCCGCGTCGCCGGGCCGGGCGAAGGTGGCGATCACCCGCCGGGTCAGTTCCGGGGCGAGCAGCCCGTCGCCGCGGGCGAGCACCCGGATCGCCTCGACCAGGTCCTCCGGCGTGCCGTTCTTCAGCAGGAAGCCGCTGGCCCCGGCGCGCAGCGCGGCGAACAGGTAGTCGTCCCGGTCGAAGGTGGTGAGGATCAGCACCGCCGGCCCGCCCGGCCCGTCGGAGTCGGCGGTGATCCGCCGGGTGGCCGCCAGCCCGTCGACGCCGGGCATCTCCACGTCCATCAGCACCACGTCCGGGCGCAGCGCCCGGGCCATGCCGACCGCCCGCTCACCGTCCGCGGCCTCGCCGACCACCTCGATGTCGTCCTCCACCTCGAGGATGACCCGGAAGCCGGTGCGGACCAGGTGCTGGTCGTCGGCGAGCAGCACCCGGATCGGCCGGTCCGCTGCGGGCGCGTCGGCGCTCACGCCGGACGCTCCGCCGGCACCGGGAGCGGGAAGCGGGCGCGCACCCGCCAGCCGCCGTGGTCGCGCGGGCCGACCTCGAGCGCGCCGCCGTGCGTGGCGACCCGCTCGCGCATGCCGATCAGGCCCAGCCCGTCGGCGTTCGCCGGCCGGCTGGCCCGTCCGTCGTCGGTCACGTCGACCTCCACCTCGTGTGCCAGGTAACGGATCCGTACGTCCAGCACGGTCGCCCCGGTGGCGTGCTTGAGCGCGTTCGTGACGGCCTCCTGGGCCACCCGGTACGCGGCCTGGGACACCGATTCCGGCAGCGGCGCCGGTTCCCCGTACACCCCCAGGGTGGCCCGCAGTCCGGCCTCGCGGGCGCGGGCGACCACGGCCGGGACCTGGTCGATCCCGGCGGGGCCGGGCTGTTCGGCGGGGCCGGCGTCCCGGGCGCGCAGCAGGCCGAGCATCCGGCGCAGCTCGTCGACCGCCGTGCGGGCGGTCTCCTCGATCGCGGTCAGTGCCGCGCGGGCCTTCACCGGGTCCTTGTCGAAGACCCGCCGGGCGGCGGACGCCTGCACGCCCATCACCGACACGTGGTGGGCCACCACGTCGTGCAGCTCCCGGGCGATGCGGACCCGCTCGCCGACCACGGCGTGCTCGCGGACTTCGGCCTGCGAGCGGCGCAGCTGCTCGGCCTGCTCGGCCAGCTCGTGCTGGCGCCGGGCGGCCAGCCACGCGGTCTCGCCGAAGAAGTACGCGAAGCCGAAGTACAGCCCGTTGACCAGCACCCCGCTGACGATCGCGGCGAGCACCGGGGGCACCGGCCCGACCGCGCGGGCGAAGGCGTCCGGCGGGATGCTGCCGATGGTGGTCGCGTAGTAGACCCCGAGCCAGACGAACATGACGGCGATGACGCCGATCCGCAGCCGCCGGGACAGCCGACGGTCCCGCCCCCAGGCGCCGAGGGTGTAGAGGGCGGCGAACAGCGCCCACGACGACAGCTGCGTCTCCGGTGCGGAGCGCGCCTGCGCGGCGATGAACGCGGCCGAGATGACCAGCGTGACGGCGACGGGGAAGCGGCGCCGCCAGATCAGCGGCAGGGTCACCGCGACGGTCCAGACGACCTGCTCCGGGCCGGACGGCGGGGGCCCGAGCAGGAACGCTCCGGTGCTGCGGGCCAGGGTGAGGCTGAACAGCGCCAGGACCGTGGCGGCCAGCCCGACGTAGACGTCGAACCGCTGCTGCTCCGGGGTGGGTCCCGGTCGCCGCCAGTCGTCGCCCGTCTCGGTGGTCACCCTGGTGAGGATCTCATCCCGCCGGCCGCCACCGGTCAGGCACCCGGCCGGGTCGGCCCGCTCCGGCCCAGCACCGCCAGGCCGGCCGCGCGGCGACCAACCTGGCCGGCGTGGCCGGCGTACGCGACAGCAAGGGCCGTGGCGGACCGGTGCTGGCCTTCGGCCCGACGGCCTGGACCGGCTTCCTCGCCGCGGCCATCACCGGCGCGCTGGGCCCGCGGCGACCGGTAGTCCCGACCCCGGACGTGCGGCGTCGGGCCGCCCCGGGCAGGGGCGGCCCGACGCCGCGGCGGGTCAGCCGGTGAAGGACTCGGGGCCGAAGCGGCCCCACGCCACGAAGACGGCCAGGGCGAGATAGACCAGGTCGGGCACGATCGTCGCCCGCTCGCCACGGCGGAGGCGCATGGTCGCCGCGCCGGCGAACAGCAACGCCACACAGGTGGCGGTCACGGGCACCAGCACCGGCGCGATGTCGAGTACGGCGGGCAGGATCAGGCCCGCCGCAGCCAGCAGCTCGAGGGCTCCGATGGCCCGGAGGGCGCCGGGGCTGAAGTCCAGGACCCATTCCCCGGCGTGGCCCACGGAGGCGATCTTCTCCCTGGGCACGAACATTTTGGACGTGCTGACCAGGAGGACCGCGGCGAGCAGTCCGGTGACGATCCACAGCGCGAGGTTCATCAGCATCTCCTTGCGGGGTTGTCGGCGATTCCCGTTGCTCGGGTGTCCAGGCTGAGCCGGCCAGGTGGTCGGCCCGCGCGGCTGACCGCTACCAGGGCACCGGGCCGTCCGCGCTGAAGAACCCGCCGGTCGGTCCGTCCGCGCCGACCGTGGCGAGGCGCACCACGACCGCGGCGCCCTGCGCGGGAGTGAGGAAACCGGTGTGGTTGTTGCTGTCCGTGGCGCAGAAGCCGGGGGCGACGGCGTTGACGAGGATGCCGTCCTTGCGCAGCTCATTGGCGTACTGCACGGTCAGCGCGCTCAACGCCGTCTTGGACGGCGAGTACGCCGCCGACGGCAGCAGGCCGGCCAGCGGGCCGTCCGGGTCGCTGGAGATGGTCAGCGACGCGGCGTGGCTGCTGACGTTGACGATGTGCGGCGCCGGCGACCGCCGCAGCAGCGGGAGCAGGGCATTGGTCACCGCGATCACGCCGAACACGTTGGTCTCGAACACCGACCGGACCATGTCCAGGTCGACGGAGCTCGGGACCTGATCATGGGCGTCTTCGGGGGAGACCTGCCCGGATCCGGTGATGCCCGCGTTGTTGACCAGCACGTCGAGGTGGCCGAAGCGCTCCTCGACCTGTCTCGCGGCCGCCTGGACGGTGGTCGGGTCGGTGACGTCCAGGGTGACCGCGTGCGCGTCGCCGCCCGCCGCGCGCACCGCCGCGGCGGCCTCCTCGCCGCGCTGCGGATTTCTGGCACCGATCAGCACCGTCATGCCCAGCGCGGCGAGCTGCTCGGCGCTCGCGCGGCCGATCCCCTTGTTCGCTCCGGTGATCAGCGCGACCTGCTGGTGGGTGGCGTGCTCGTTCATGACCAAGCTCCTGCTCGTGGAGTTGCCTGCCGCGCGGATCGTTCGCGCGGCGTCTCGTGGACATGGAGATGCCGGCGATTCGGGCCTTGTGACAGCGCCGCGATGTGGCCTGTGCCACCGACCGCGGATGTCACACGGCGGCGGGGGCCAGCGTCCAATGGGTGGCACAGTTGACAGCGAACAGGGCAGGAGCCGCCATGAGCGAGCGACCAGTGGACACCGACGAGCCGCACGCGCCCGGTGGCCGCATGGACTCCGCCACCGAACCGTTCCTCGCCCACCGCAATCTGCTGTTCACCGTCGCCTACGAGATGCTCGGCTCGGCCGCCGACGCCGAGGACGTCCTGCAGGAGACCTGGTTGCGGTGGGTGGGCGTCGACCTCGGCACCGTGCGGGATCCGCGGGCGTACCTGGTCCGGATCACCACCCGCCAGGCACTCACCCGGCTGCGTACGCTCCGCCGGCGCAAGGAGTCCTACGTCGGCTCCTGGTTGCCCGAGCCGCTGCTGACCACGCCCGACGTGGCCGAGGACGTCGAGTTGGCCGACAGCGTCTCGATGGCGATGCTGCTGGTCCTGGAGACGCTCGCGCCCACCGAGCGGGCGGTGTTCGTGCTGCGCGAGGTGTTCGACCTGGACTATGACGAGATCGCGGAAGCCGTCGACAAGAGCCCGGCCGCGGTCCGCCAGATCGCCCACCGGGCACGGGCACACGTCGCGGCACGCCGCCCACGCGGGGTCGCTTCTCCGGCCCAGACCCGGGACGCCCTCGCGGCGTTCCAGCGGGCGGTCGAGACCGGCGACCTACAGCACCTGCTCGACATCCTCGCGCCGGACGTCGTCCTGCTGGGCGACGGTGGCGGCGTCAAGCAGGCCGTCCCGCGGCCCATCGTGGGAGCCGACAAGGTGGCCCGCCTGCTGGCCGCCGGGCTGGACCGGATCGCCTCCGTGGCGTCGCTGAGCCCGGCACAGGTCAACGGCCACCCGGCGCTGATCCTCCGGCTCAACGGCGAGATCGACACCGTCGTCGCGCTGCGCATCGACGACGGGCTCATCACCGGGCTCTACGCCGTGCGCAATCCCGAGAAGCTGTCACGGATCGAGCGGGAGACCACGGTGAGCCGCTGAGTCCGACGGGTCGGCCGCGGCCCGGCACCCCCGTGGGTGCCGGGCCGCGGCGCTCGTCCGGTCAGTGCCGGTTGCGGTACGCCTTGATCGCGCTGTCGACGGTGTCCCAGAGCACGACCAGCACCGTGCCGGCGACGACGACGGTGGCGACGGTGTTCAGGTTGTCGGCCTCGCCGAGCCACTCGAAGCGGTTCACGAAGTCGGGGTTGAGCAGCCGGTCGGTCGACATCAGCCAGATCACCGGCACCGCGAACGCCAGGTTGAGCACCGCGTTCACCGCGACCAGCGGCCAGGTCCAGCGACCGGCGCGGTACTTGGCGATCTCCAGGCCGACGGTGGCGACCAGCACGGCGATCAGGAACGGCAGCCAGAAGCTCCACAGCGCCGGGTCGAGGATCGGCAGGTTGTCGTCCCCGTCGGCGGGGACGAACGACCGGAAGTGCTGCATCGGCAGGTAGGCGATGAAGAGGCCCAGGAAGCCGATCGCCGCAGCGGTGTCGGTCAGCGTGATCTGCCGGTCGACGGGCCCCTCCGGCAGCTGGTCGACGCTCCACTGCGGCAGGTGCAGGGCGGTGTTGGTGCGCTCCAGCACCGCGAAGACCAGGGTGACCCAGAAGCCGATGTGGACGGCCACCGTGAGGGCGGTGGCGATGCCCTCGCCGACCGCCCCGCCGGGGTTCTCGCCGTCGGTGGCCGCCAGCAGCCCGACCACGATACCGACCGTGGCCGGCACGAAGCTGAGCAGCAGCTTCAGCAGCCGCTCCCAGGCCAGGTAGTAGGTCGGGCCGATGAGCTGCAACCGGCGGTCGGCGTAGCGGGCGGCCAACTGCGCGGGGTCGCCCAGCTCGGTGAGCACCTCCCGCTCGGCGGTGGCGGTGTCCTGCCCGCCGGCCGCACGGCCCTCGATCATGTCCTCGATCGAGCCGCGCAGCTCGGTGGCGATCTCCTCGCGGCGCGCGACCGGCACCGAGCGCAGGGTCGCGGCGAGGTAGCGGTCGGTCATGGTGGTCATCGGTCGGCTCCTTCGATCAGTCCGGTCAGGGAGGTCTGCACGGCGGCCAGGTCGGTGAGGAGTCGGCCCAGCACCGACTCGCCCTCCTCGCTGATCCGGTAGAACTTGCGCGGCCGGCTCTCCTCGGTGTTCCACTCGCTGGTCAGCAACCCCTGCTCCTCCAGCCGTCGCAGCAGCGGGTAGAGCGTGTTGGCGTCGACCGGGAAGCCGTGGTCCGTGAGGCGTTGCAGCAGCGCGTAGCCGTAGTCGGGGCGGCGCAGGGCGATGAGGCTCGCCACCACGACCGTGCCCCGGCGTAGCTCCTGGAGGTGGGTCCGGAGGATCTCATCGCTAACCATGCGTCACACGATACTGTGTGCCACACACTGTTGTCCAGACCCATATCGTCGTGCCGATCACTGATGATGTGGTCGACCGGAGAAGCCGCCGGCCCGGCCTGCGGAGACGCGGGCCGGGCCGGGGCGGGTCGGAGGGGGTCAGCAGGAGGCGCTCTGCCGGAAGGTCCGCTCGACGTAGGACGCCGGGCCGACCTGGAAGTAGCCGACCCCCGGCCGGATCGGGTGACCGGTGAACAGCTCGACCCGGGACCCGAAGCGGACCAGGTAAGCACTCGCGGTGCCGGCGTCGTTGCTGATCAGCGCGCCGCGCGGGCCGTAGATCCGCTCCAGCTCCGCGAACGGCATGCCGACCGCGGCCCCGGCGGGCGAGCGCGGCGGCGCGGTGGCGGTGCCCACCTCCACCAGGCGGCCGTGCCGGAAGGCCAGCAGGATCACGCCGGCCCACTCGCCGGTGGCGCCGGCGTGCACCACCCCGGCGCAGCCGGGCGCGGTCCAGTCGATCCGGCCGGCGGCGACGAGCCGTTCCAGCCGGGCGCCGATCCGGTACGGGCCGGTGCCGCGCACGCTGAGCACCTCGACCTGTGCCGACCGGGCCGTGGTCACCCGGGCGACCGGCTGGGTGGTGGCCGTGCGGGCGGGCCCGTTGGCGGTGGCGGTGCGATCGGTGTCGGATCGGGCGACGGCCGGGGCCGCGACAGTGCCGATCGTGGCGAGGGCCAGTGCCCCCGTGACGACGACGGACGAGAGACGGTTCATGTGGTTCTCCTCCTGGGTGCGGGGTCTCCTGTCCTGTTGGTCTCCGGCCGCACCGGATCGGTTCGTCGGGTTTCCGACCCGGCGGCCCGCCGGCGGGCGGGAAGCGGCCGGCCGGTCGGGGAGTGCCGCCGGGCGGGCGGGCCGTCTACGGTCGAGGCGGAGGCTCCGCCGGAGAGGCGGATCGCGGGGGTGACGCCATGAGCGCTCCGGTGCGGATCGGCTCCTACCGGCTCGAGCGGCTGCTCGGGGCGGGGTCGTTCGCGACGGTCTGGCTCGGGCACGACCCGGTGCTCGACTCCCGGGTGGCGATCAAGGTGCTGGCCGAGAACTGGAGCCACGACCTGCGGGTGCGGGAACGCTTCCTGGACGAGGCCCGGCTGTTGCGGCGGCTCGACCACGACCGGCTGATCCGGGTGCACGCGGTGGGTGAACTGCCCGACGGCCGGCCGTACGCCGTGCTGGCCTGGGCGGACGGCGGCAGCCTGCGGGACCGGCTGGCCGGCGGCCCGCTGCCGGTGGCGTCCGTCGTGGACCTGCTCGACGAGATCGCGGCCGGCGTCGCCGTGCTGCACGAGCACGGGGTGGTGCACCGCGACCTGACGCCGGGCAACATCCTGTTCCGGTCCGGCCCCGGTGGCGAGCGGGTGCTCGTCGCCGACCTGGGGCTGGCCAAGGCGCTCGCCGCCGCCTCCGGGCTGACCGCCCGGGCGGGCACCCCCGGCTACATGGCCCCCGAGCAGGACGACCCGCTCGCCGTGGTGGACACCCGCGCCGACGTGTTCGGGCTGGGCCGGCTCGGCGTGACGCTGCTCTGCGCCGCCGAGCGGCCCGGGGCGCTCCTCCGGCCCCGCCCCGGCGTGCCCCCGGCGGTGACCGCCGTGCTGCGCCGGGCCACCGCGCCCCGCCCCGCCGACCGCTACCCGGACGCGGCGGCCTTCCGCGCGGCGCTGCGGGCAGCCGCGACACCGCCCGGCCCCGGCGGACCCGCCGAGGAGACGCCGGCGGCGGGGGCGGCCACGGGACCGCCTGACCGTCGACGCCGGGCCGGGCTGGTCGGGGCGGGCCTGCTGACGCTCGTCGCGCTGGGCGGGGCGGCCGGGGACGCCGCCAGCCACCGTCGCGCCGGCGACGGCACCGCGAGCAGCGGTCCGGTCACGGTCGCCCTGCCGGCGGGCTGGCGGGCCGCCGGCACCGGTTGGGCCGGCCAGTACGGCGACGACGGCGACCTCGAACCGGCGCTGGTCGTCTCGCCGGACCCGGCCCGCTGGGCGGCCGACCCGAGCGTGCCGGGCGCCTTCGTCGGCCTCTCCGTCAGCATCGCCCGGCGGACCACCGCCGAGGGGTTCGTCGCCGAGCGGCCGCACGCCGACTGCGCCGCCGCGCCGGTGCGGCGTACCCGCCTCGGCGGGGTGGACTGGGTGGTGGCCGGGTACGCCTGCCCGCAGGGGCGGCCGGTGATCGTCGAGGCGGCCGGGCTGGCCGGCCCGGCGGGCCTGCTCTACGTGCAGGTCGCCCCGCCGCCGGGTGCCGGGACGGACTTCGTCGACGCGCTGCTCGCCGGGGTGCGGGTACGCCCGCCGCGCTGAGCGGGTTCTGGGCTCCGTACCGGGCCGTCACTCGATGGGTTTGACCGGGCGCGCATCGACGAGGATGGCCGAGGGCGCCGGTTCGTGCAGGTGTCGCCGGAGGTCGGCGGTGCGGCGGGTGTCGATCACCATGACGGCGGTGCTGACGGTGGTCAGCATGGCCAACGTCCACAGCGGGGGTAGCGGGCTGGTGATCGGCGCGAGGGCCGCGATGAGCAGGATTCCACAGACCTGGAACCACCGGATTTCGCGCCGGATGCGCCACCAGAAGGCCTGGTTCGCGAGGAGATAGACGACGACTCCGGTGAAAAGGGTTGCGTGCCCGAGCGGTGCGTGCGCTGGTCCTGACGGGTGGGCGATCAGTTCGAGGAGCTTCCGCAGGCCGAAGGCGAGCAGCATCAGGCCGGCGATCATGGGCAGGTGCAGGTAGGCGTAGGCATCGCGAGCCAACGCCCCTCGCCGTGCACCGGTCGAGGCCTGCAGGGTCCGATGTCCGGCGACAGCGCCACGGTCGACATACGTCCACCAGAGGGTCGACAGCAGGATCATGTTGAACGCGACAGCGAAGATGACCGACCAGGAAATCGGGTGGTCGAATACGGCCACACCGGTCGAGATGATCACCTCGCCCACCGCGATGAGGACGATCAGCTCGTACCGGTCGGTCCAGTGCTTCGCCGAGCGGACCCCCCAGTGCCTCAGGCCGACGAGATAACCGCCGGCGAGTTCGACGGCGACGGCCGCGAGCCAGAGAATCGCTTCGAGCCGGCTGACTTCGTACTGGCCGTCCGGCCGGGTGGCGGCGAGTGCCGCGGCCAGCAGCAGGACGAGCGCCGCGAGGGTCGGAACGACGGTCCGCCGTACCTGTGCGTTGAGCGCCGGGCGGTCGGCGACCCGCCAGAGCGTGACCAGATGCAGCACGCGGAGCACGATGTAGCAGCTGACAACGATCATGGGGCCGGACAGGCCCTCCGGCACGCGCTCGAACGCCTGCGGGATGGCGATGCCGATCATCAGTACCAGCGCCACGATGAGCAGGACGCTCAACCGGGCAGGAGTGGACTCGCTGCGAAGCGCGTTGCCGAGCTGCGCATAGCCGACCCACGCGCTCCACAGCAGGGTGAGCACCGCCAGACCCTGGGCGACCCCCGTCCAGGATGGGTGGCGGGTCATCAGCACGGTGACCTGGATGAACGCGTAGACGAACACCAGATCGAGGAACAACTCCTTCGGGGTGACACCGCTGGCGGCAGCCCGGGCCGCCGCCGGCGCGACCAACTCATGCAGTGAACGGTGCCGCCTGCGGAAGACGGTGAGGTCGGCCAGCACGGTGCCGACGAGGATCGCGGCGAGCAGTCCCACCGCGGCCGCCGCACGCAGCTGCACCGCGACCGGAACCAGGGCGACGACCAGGATGATCCCCACCAACGGGCTGCGCCCCAGCAGGCGGATCGTGCGGCGCTCGAGGGCCACCAGCCCGAGCAGGTAGAGGAGGACACCGCCGTAGAGAACCAGCAGGCTCAGGTCGTCCCACCGGTACGCGGTCGCCGGCTCGACCGAACTCAACGCGCGTTTGAGCCCGAGCGCGAGCAGGACGAGGCCGACGATCAGCGGCAGGTGCCCCAGGCTGTACGCGTCGCGGCCGAACCGTGACCGGGCTGCCGCCGGCTGCCGCTCCATGGCCTGTTGTGCGGCAGGTCCGGCTATGTCGAAGTAGCGCCACCAGAGCACCGCCACCGCCAGGAGGCTCAGCGCCGAGCCGCCGATGATCGACCAGGTGATCGGCGGGCCACCGCTCAAGCCCCGGCTGGTGCCGATCGAGATGATCGTCTCGCCGAGGGCGATGAGCACGATCAGCCGGTGCCGCTCGGTCCAGTGCGGCACCGACACGATCTGCCAGTTGCCGACGCTGAGCGCACGCCGGGCGGCGAAGTCGACGACCGCGGCGGAGAGGAACAGAGCGATTCGGACGGCTTGCCCGTTCACACTCGGGGGCAGGTGGTGGGGGAGCAACGCGCCGCAGAACAGAAGGAGACCGCTGCCCGACAGCGGCAGCAGCGCGCGGACGGCTGGTCCACGGGTCCGCTGCGAGTCCCAGGTGGCATATATCAGGATCAGTATCGCCCCGAGCCGGGCCAGCACGAAGGCCACCACGAAGATGAGCGGGCCGAACAGCCCGCCCGGCCGGTCGATGAACGTCACCGGCGTGGCGACTCCGAGCAACAGGATGACCACGGCAACCCCGAAGATGAGCGGCACCATGATCCCCCGGTCCAGCCGGACGATGTTGCCGAGCATCAGGTAGCCGACCCAGCACCGGATGAGCAGCAGGACCACGACCACACCTTCGAGCAGCCCTTCGAGTCCGAACCGCTCCTCCATGAGGTTCGTCGTGGTGAAGAACGCGTACACGAAGACCAGGTCGAGGAAGAGCTCCAGCCGGGTCACCCCGACGCCCTCGCCGGCGAGTTGAACAGGCCCGAAGAACCGCGCGCGGTGCTGATCCGGAGGCAGTCCCGGCCCTCTCCTGGTCACTTCTCCCACTGTGCCAACCCGCCGGCGGCCAGAGAGCGAGTTCGGGAAGCACGCCCAGCACCAGGTCCCGGTCCCACTCTCGACACCCGATCGGGCGGCTAGACGACCACCACGGTGATGGTGTGCTCGCGGCCGTCCTGCGGGATGGTCACCGCCACGGTGCCGGTCCGCACGAAGCGGATGTCCACCACTCCCGCCTCGTAGTGGCGGGAGACCAGGTCCTCCCGGTCCACGGTGACCAGGCCGGGCCCGATGCCCTGGATGCGCAGCACCGCGCCGGCCGCGAAGCAGAGGGACTTGATCAGTTCCAGCTGGGTCTCGGCGAGGACGATGTCGTAGCGGATCGGACCGTGGCAGGCGGGCGTCGGCGACGGCGTGCGCGTACCCCTGCTCCGGGTCGTGGGCGCGGGGCCGGCCGGCGCGGGACGCCGGCTCGTCGGCGCGACGGTCGACGGGCCCGGCGGGGTCGGCGGGGTGCTGGCGGTGGCCGAGCCGGTCGGGGTGGCGCTGGCGGCGACCGGTGCCGGCGGCCGGACGGGCAGCGGCGAGACGGGGGTGTCGCTGCCGCACCCGGTGACCCCCGCGACCAGGGCGAGGAGAGCCGCGCCGGCGAGCGGTCGGCGGCCGGGCCGGCTGCGCTCACTCATCGGCCAGCCGCTGCCGGACCTGCCGGCGGGCCAGGTGGACGCGGGACTTCACGGTCCCCTCCGGCACGGCGAGCAGGTCGGCGATCTCGCGGTAGCTCAGCTCCAGCACGTCGCGCAGGGTGACCACCTCGGCCAGCTCCGGGCGGACCGCGTCGAGCGCGTCGAGCAGGTCGAGCCGGGTGCCGGCGACCACGCTGGTGCGCCGCGGGTCGGGCCGGTCGGGCAGCGGCACCCCGCCGGCCTCGACCAGCCAGCGCCGCCGCAGCACCCGGTAGGTGGAGCGGGCCCGGTTGGCGGCGAGCCGGTAGAGCCAGGTGTGGAACGACGAGCGCCGCTCGAACCGGCTGATCCCCCGGGCCAGCGCGAGCAGGGTGTCCTGGCACGCCTCCTCGGCGTCCTCGCGGTGCGGTAGCAGCCGGGCGCAGAGCCGCAGCACCTCCGGCCGTACCGCCACCAGCAGCGCGTCGAGCGCCGCCGGGTCGCCGCGTGCGGCCGCGCCGGCCAGGTCCTCGATCCCGTCCGCGAGGGGCATCCGCTCGTCCAATGCTCGCCGGTCCGCCGTCGTTCCAGGCTAGGGCCGGCGGCCCGCCGGCGGCGAGAGCGAGTCCGGCAGCCGACCGCGCGGCCGGTCGCCGGGGGCCGCCGAAGAGATCCACACCACGGCCCCGCGGGTCGCCCGCGCGGCTGCTGGAGCCGCCCGGCGCGGCGGGGATAGGGTAAGCGGACCGACCTCGACCATCCCATGATCCGACCCCGGGGGGCGCTCCGCATGGGCGATTCGTTCGCGCATCTGCACGTGCACACGGAGTACTCGATGCTCGACGGCGCCGCCCGGCTCAAGGATCTGTTCGCCGAGGTCAGCCGGCAGGGGATGCCGGCGGTGGCGATGACCGACCACGGCAACATGCACGGCGCGCACGACTTCTACAAGCAGGCGATGGCGGCCGGGGTCACCCCGATCCTGGGCATCGAGGCGTACGTGGCGCCGGAGTCGCGCTTCCACAAGCAGCGGGTCAAGTGGGGCCGGCCGGAGCAGAAGAGCGACGACGTCTCCGGCAGCGGCGGCTACACCCACAAGACGATCTGGGCGCGGAACAAGACCGGCCTGCACAACCTGTTCGCGCTGACCTCCCGCGCGTACACCGAGGGTTTCTTCGTCAAGTGGCCGCGGATGGACGCCGAGCTGATCGCCGAGTACGCCGACGGCCTGATGGCCACCACCGGCTGCCCCTCCGGCGAGGTGCAGACCCGGCTGCGGCTGGGCCAGGAGGCGCAGGCCCTGGAGGCGGCGGCCAAGTACCAGGAGATCTTCGGCCGGGAGAACTACTTCCTGGAGCTGATGGACCACGGCCTGGACATCGAGAAGCGGGTCCGCGACGGCCTGCTGGAGATCGGCCGCAAGCTCGGCATCCCGCCGGTGGTCACCAACGACTCGCACTACACGCACGAGGCCCAGGCCGAGTCGCACGACGTGTTGCTCTGCGTGCAGACCGGCAGCAACATCGCCGACCCGAACCGGTTCAAGTTCGGCGGCAGCGGCTACTACATCAAGTCCGCCGACGAGATGCGCGGCGTGGACGGCTCCGACGTGTGGCTGGAGGGCTGCCGCAACACGCTGCTGGTGGCCGAGAAGGTCGACCCGACCGGGATGTTCGAGTTCCACAACCTGATGCCGCGCTTCCCGGTGCCGGAGGGCGAGACCGAGGAGTCCTGGTTCCGCAAGGAGACCTTCGCCGGGCTGGCCCGCCGCTACCCCGAGGGCATCCCGGAAGGGCACGTCAAGCAGGCCGAGTACGAGCTGGGCGTCATCATCCAGATGGGCTTCCCGTCGTACTTCCTCGTGGTCGCCGACTTCATCCAGTGGGCCAAGAGCCAGGGCATCGCGGTGGGCCCGGGCCGTGGCTCCGCCGCCGGCTCGCTCGTGGCGTACGCGCTCGGCATCACCGACCTCGACCCGATCCCGCACGGGCTGATCTTCGAGCGGTTCCTCAACCCCGAGCGCGTCTCGATGCCGGATGTCGACATCGACTTCGACGAGCGCCGGCGCGGTGAGGTCATCAAGTACGTCACCGAGAAGTGGGGCGAGGACAAGGTCGCCCAGATCGCCACCTTCGGCACCATCAAGGCGAAGGCCGCGATCAAGGACTCGGCCCGGGTGCTCGGCTACCCGTACGCGGTGGGCGACCGGATCACCAAGGCGATGCCGCCGGCGGTGATGGGCAAGGACATCCCGCTGTCCGGCATCTTCGACCCGAAGCACCCACGCTACGCCGAGGCCGGCGAGATCCGCGGCCTCTACGAGTCCGACCCGGACGTGCGCAAGGTGATCGACACCGCCCGCGGCATCGAGGGGCTGATCCGGCAGACCGGCGTGCACGCCGCCGGCGTCATCATGTCCGCCGAGCCGATCATCGAGCACATCCCGCTGATGCGCCGGGACGCCGACGGGGCGATCATCACCCAGTTCGACTACCCGACCTGCGAGTCGCTCGGGCTGTTGAAGATGGACTTCCTCGGCCTGCGCAACCTCACCATCATCGACGACGCGCTGAAGAACATCGCCCTCAACCACGGCACCACCGTCGACCTGCTCAAGCTGCCGCTGGACGACAAGCCGACGTACGAGCTGCTGGCCCGCGGCGACACCCTCGGCGTCTTCCAGCTCGACGGCGGGCCGATGCGCTCGCTGCTGCGGCTGATGAAGCCGGACAACTTCGAGGACATCTCCGCGGTGCTGGCGCTCTACCGGCCCGGCCCGATGGGCGCCAACTCGCACACCAACTACGCGCTGCGCAAGAACGGCCTCCAGGAGATCACCCCGATCCACCCGGAGCTGGCCGAGCCGCTGGAGGAGATCCTCGGCCCCACCTACGGCCTGATCGTCTACCAGGAGCAGGTGCAGCGCGCCGCGCAGGTGCTCGCCGGCTACAGCCTGGGCAAGGCCGACCTGCTGCGCCGGGCGATGGGCAAGAAGAAGAAGGAGGTCCTCGACAAGGAGTTCATCCCGTTCCGCGACGGCATGCGGACCAACGGCTACTCCGACGAGGCCATCCAGACCCTCTGGGACATCCTGGTCCCGTTCGCCGACTACGCCTTCAACAAGGCGCACACCGCCGGCTACGGGCTGGTGTCGTACTGGACCGGCTACCTCAAGGCCAACTACCCGGCCGAGTACATGGCGGCGCTGCTCACGTCCGTCGGCGACGACAAGGACAAGATGGCGCTCTACCTGTCGGAGTGCCGGCGGATGGGCATCCAGGTGCTGCCGCCCGACGTCAACACCTCGGCCGGGCCGTTCACCCCGGTCGGCAAGGACATCCGTTTCGGCCTGGCGGCCATCCGCAACGTCGGCGCCAACGTGGTGTCTGCGATCATGCGCTGCCGGAAGGAGAAGGGCGACTACACCGACTTCTACGACTTCCTGTCCAAGGTGGACGCGGTGGTCTGCAACAAGAAGACCATCGAATCGCTGATCAAGGCCGGGGCGTTCGACTCGCTCGGGCACGCCCGCAAGGCGCTGCTCGCGGTGCACGCGGAGGCGATCGACGCGTACGCCGGGGTGAAGCGCAACGAGGCCGCCGGCCAGTACGACCTCTTCGGCGCCGGCTTCGGCGACACCGACACCAGCAGCAACGTGGCGATGCCGGTGATCGGCGACGGGGAGTGGGACAAGCGGGACAAGCTGGCCTTCGAGCGGGAGATGCTCGGCCTCTACGTCTCCGACCACCCGCTGTTCGGCCTGGAGCACGTGCTCGGCGCGGCCGCCGACTGCACCATCGCCGCGCTCTCCGAGGAGGGCACCGTCCCGGACGGCGCGGTGGTCACCCTCGCCGGCATCCTCTCCGGCGTGCAGCGCCGGGTCACCAAGCAGGGCCGGGCCTGGGCCTCGGCCACCCTGGAGGACCTCGCCGGCGGGGTGGAGACGCTCTTCTTCCCGAACACCTACGAGGTGATCGGGCAGTACATCGCCGAGGACGCCATCGTGGTGGTGAAGGGGCGGGTGGACCGCCGCGACGACACTCCGCGGATCATGGCGATGGACATGTCCATGCCGGACGTCAGCAGCAGCGCGGCCAACAAGCCGGTCACCCTCACCATCCCGGTGACCCGGTGCACCCCGCCACTGGTCGAGCGGCTCAAGGAGACCCTGGTGCTGCACCCGGGCGACGCCGAGGTGCACATCAAGCTGCTCAACGGCAGCAAGACCACCACCCTGCGGCTCGGCCCGTTCCGGGTCGCGGCCACCACCGCCCTGATGGCCGACCTGAAGAGCGTCCTCGGCCCCGCCAACGTCAGCTGACCCGGCCCGCGCGCCCGGGCCGGCGGGCCGTCGCTGGATCGGGCAGCATCGGAGGGTGCTCTCCACCGATCTGGTTCGCGTCCGTGACCTGGTGCCCGACTTCCTGGCCTGCCTGCGCGAGTGCGACGGCGTACCGGTCGAGCAGTGGCCGGTGCTCTGGCGGTCCCGCTACCTGGACCGGCACCCGGGGGTCTTCGCCGAACTGGACCGGTCGGGGGAGTGGTCCCGCTCGGACGACCTCGACGCCGTCCTGGCCCGGCTCCGCGCCGAGAGCGCCGACCTCGCGGCCCGCGCCGCGGCGGTACGCGAACTGCTGCCGCCCGGCATCCGGGCCGTCGCCGAGGCGATGGGCTGGGCGGCCGACGGCGACCCGCTCGACTGCGTGCTGCTGGTCGGGTTGCACCGGGCCAACGGCTGGGCGGACCGGCTCGACGGGCGGTTCGCCCTCTTCCTCGCCGTCGAGCAGCTCGGCGCGGCGGGCGACGACCGGCTGCTGGTGCTGCACGAGGCGGCGCACGTGCTGCACGACCGGCTCGCCGCGATCCGCGACTGGCCCCCGCAGGGAGTGGCGAACGCCCTGTTCACCGAGGGGCTGGCCACCCAGGTCTCGGCGGAGGTCGCGCCGGGGCGCGGCGACGAGGAGTACCTCTGGTTCGGCCGGCCCGGCTACCGGGCGTGGCTGGACACCTGCCGCCGCCGGTGGCCGGAGATCCTCGACCGGATCGGCGCCGACCTCGACGCCACCGACCCCGATCACCACGCGCCGTACTTCCTGATGCGCGACTCGCCGCTCGCCGGCGACCTGCCGAAGCGGTGCGGTTACCTGGTCGGGCTGGCGGTGGTACGCCGGCTGCGCGCCGAGCACCGGCTGGCCGACCTCGCCCGCTGGCCGCTGGACCGGGCCGTCGACGAGGTCCGCCGAAGCCTGCGGGAACTCCGCGCCGCTGCCTGACCGACGGCCACCTGGCCCGACCCACGCCGGCGGCACCTGGCCGGGCCGCCGGTCAGCCGCCGCCCCGGGTCGCCGCGGCGGTCGACGTGGGCCGCGAGCGGCGGATTGGCCGTCCCGGCGGCGAACGGGGCTGGCTAGCGTCGGCGGGGTGGAGATCGAACAGGCGCAGAAGTTGTGGCAACCGCAGCCGGGTTGGCTGAACACCGCCAGCTACGGGCTGCCGCCCGAGCCGGCCTGGACGGCGGTGCAGGAGGCCCTCGCGGACTGGCGCATGGGGCGTACCTCGTGGGAGGGCTGGGGCGAGGCGACCGAACGGTCCCGGGTCGCCTTCGCCGGCCTGGTCGGGGTGCCGGTCGCCGACGTCGCGACCGGCAGCGTGGTGTCCCAGCTGCTGGCCCCGGTCGCCGCGGCGCTGCCGGCCGGCGCGACCGTGGTGGTGCCCGAGGTTGAGTTCACCTCCAACCTCTTCCCCTGGCTGGTGCAGGCCGAGCGGGGGGTCGAGGTGCGTACGGTGCCGCTGGCCGGGCTGGTGGACGCCATCGACGCCGACACCGACCTGGTCGCGTTCAGCCTGGTGCAGTCCGCCGACGGCGCGGTGGCTCAGTACGACGAGATCGTGGCCGCGGCCCGGGCGCACGGCGCGCTGGTGGCGGTGGACGCCACCCAGGCGTGCGGCTGGCTGCCGTTCGACGCGGCCCGCGCCGACGTGGTCGTGGTCGGCGCGTACAAGTGGCTGATGGCGCCGCGCGGCACCGCCTTCGGCTACCTGGCCCCCGAGCTGCGCGACCGGCTGCGCCCGGACGCCGCCGGCTGGTACGCGGGCGAGGACCCGCACGCCTCCTACTACGGCCCGCCGCTGCGGCTGGCGGCCGACGCCCGGCGGTTCGACATCTCCCCGGCCTGGTTCAGCTGGGTCGGCACCGCGCCCGCCCTCGACCTGCTCGCCGAGATCGGCGTGCCCGCCGTGCACGCGCACAACGTGGCGCTGGCCAACCGGTTCCTCGCCGGGCTCGGCCGCCCACCCGGCGAGAGCGCCATCGTCACCGTCGAGGTGCCCGGGGCGCGGGAGCGGCTGGAGCGGGCCGGTGTGCGGGCCGCGGTGCGGGCCGGCCGGGTGCGCGCCTCGTTCCACCTCTACTCCACCGCCGACGACGTCGACCTGGCGCTGGACGCCCTGACCGGGTGACCGGGAACGCTCCCGCGGCGGTCGCCGTGGGAGCGCCACATGCCGGAGCGTCACCACCCGGCCTACTGATCGGCCTCGATGACCCCGACCCCCGGTCGAACCGGCCGGGGGTGGTGGACGAACCCGGTTCGGTGCCGGGGAATATGTGGGTAATCGACATGGCTCGAGTCACACACCCCGCCGTAGGTTTCCTGCACGCGACGGCCATGTGACCGTGGTCACCGACCGGACCGTCGCGCCGAACCTGCGGAGGATGTGGCGATGGCCGGGCAAGCGCTCCTGTCAGCTCGCGGGCTGACCCGCGACTTCCGGGGCTTCCGGGCGGTCGACGGCGTCGACCTCGACGTGGCGCCGGACAGCGTGCACGCGCTGGTCGGCCCGAACGGGGCCGGCAAGACGACCCTGTTCAACCTGCTCACCGGCTTCCTGAAGCCCAGTGGCGGGCGGATCGAGCTGGCCGGGCGGGACGTGACCGGGCTGCCCCCGGAGCAGGTCGCCCGGCTCGGCGTGGCCCGCTCCTTCCAGATCACCAGCCTCTTCCCGCAGCTGAGCGCCCGGGAGCACGTCGAGCTGGCGCTGCAGAGCCCGAGCGGGCTCGGCTGGCGGTTCTGGCGGTCGTCGAGGCTGATGCGGCGGTACACCGACCGGGCCACCGAACTGCTCGCCATGGTCGGGCTGGCCGAGCTGGCCGAGGCGCCCGCCGAGGCGCTCGCGTACGGCCGCAAGCGGGCGCTGGAGCTGGCCATCGCGCTGGCACTGGACCCGAAGGTGCTGCTGCTCGACGAGCCGACCGCGGGCATGGGACTGGAGGACGTCGACCGGACCGTCGACCTGATCGGCACGGTCCGGCAGGGTCGGACCGTGGTGATGGTCGAGCACAACATGAGCGTGGTCGGGCGGCTGGCCGACACGGTGACCGTCCTGCAGGCCGGCAAGGTCCTCGTCGAGGGTCCGTACGAAGAGGTCCGCGCCGACGAGCGTGTGATCACCGCCTACCTGGGAGCCGCTGATGCTGCGCATTGAGAACCTGTCCGCCTGGTACGGCGAGGCGCAGGTGCTGCGGGAGGTCAGCCTGGAGGTCGGGGCCGGCGAGGTGGTCACCCTGGTCGGCCGCAACGGCGCCGGCAAGTCCACCCTGCTGCGCTGCGTGATGGGGCTGCACTCCGGCCAGCGCGGCACGGTGGAGCTGGACGGCCGGGACGTCGGCAAGCTCCCGGCGCACCGGCGGGCGAGGCTCGGGCTCGGCTGGGTCCCCGACGACCGGGGCAGCTACGCCACGCTGACCGTGACCGAGAACCTCACCCTGCCGCCGACCGTCGGCCCGGACCCGTGGTCGCTGGAGCGGGTGTACGAGGCGTTTCCCGCCCTCTACGAGCGGCGGGACTCGGCCGCCACCATGCTCTCCGGCGGCGAGCAGCAGATGCTCGCACTGGCCCGGGTGCTGCGGATGGGCGCCCGGCTGCTGCTCTGCGACGAACCGACCGAGGGGCTCTCGCCGCTGCTCGTGCAGCAGGTCGGCGACCTCCTGCGGGAGGCCAAGCGGCATGGCGTGACCGTGCTGCTGGTGGAACAGAACCTGCACTTCGCCACCGGCGTCGCCGACCGGCACTACCTGCTGGCCGAGGGGCGCATCGCGGAGGCGATGGACAACTCCGAGGTGCAATCGCGGGAGCGCGAGCTCCTGTCGTACCTCGGCATCTGATGATTCGACGACCGACCCCGCGCGGCGCGCGGACGAAAGGAATTGGGCATGCGTAGGACGGTGGGTGTGGCCGCCGCTTCGGCGGCCGCGATGGTGTTGGTCGCCGGCTGCGGCGGCGGTGGTCCCCAGTCGGGCGGGGACGAGAAGCTGACCGGGGGCAAGATCGTACTGGGCGTGCTGAACGACCAGTCCGGGGCGTACTCCGAGCTGTCCGGCAAGAACTCGGTCAAGGCCGTGGAGATGGCCATCGCCGACTTCAAGGCCAAGCACGGGGACAAGGCGATCACGAAGGACATCACCGTCGAGACCGCCGACCACCAGAACAAGCCGGACGTGGCCAACAGCAAGGCCCAGGAGATGTACGACCGCAAGGGCGTCGACCTCATCCTCGACGTGCCCACCTCGTCGGCGGCGCTGAAGGTGGCCGACGTGGCCAAGGAGAAGAAGAAGCTCTACTTCAACATCGGCGCCGCGACCACCGACCTGACCGGCAAGAGCTGCAACAAGTACACCTTCCACTACGCGTACGACACGTACATGCTGGCCAACGGCACCGGCAAGACCACCACCGAGCAGGTGGGCAAGAACTGGTACATCCTGTACCCCAACTACGCCTTCGGTCAGGACATGGAGAAGAGCTTCACCGCCGCCATCACCGCGGCCGGCGGGAAGGTCGTCGGCAAGGACGGGGCGCCGTTCCCGAACACCAGCGGCGACTTCTCCACCTTCCTGCTCAAGGCGCCGACGCTCAACCCGAAGCCGGACGTGCTCGGCACCATGCAGGCCGGCGCGGAGCTGGTCAACGTGGTCAAGCAGTACAACGAGTTCAAGCTGCGGGACAAGGGCGTCGGCCTGGCGGTCGGCCTGATGTTCATCACCGACATCCACTCGCTCACCCCGGCCGCGCTCGCCGGCACCACCTACACCGACGCCTGGTACTGGAACTTCGACCAGCAGAACCGCGAGTTCGCCGACCGGTTCCAGAAGGAGACCGGCACCCGGCCGTCCTTCGCGCACGCGGCCAACTACTCCGCCGCGACGCAGTACCTGGAGGCCGTGCAGGCCGCCGGCAGCGACGACGCCGACACGGTGGTCAAGGGGCTGGAGGGCAAGGAGGTCAACGACGTCTTCCTGCGCAACGGCAAGATCCGCGCCGAGGACCACCGGGTCATCCACGACGCGTACCTGGCGCAGGTGAAGCCGCAGTCCGAGGTCACCGAGCCGTGGGACTACGTCAAGGTGCTCAAGACCATCCCCGCCGCCGAGGCGTTCGCCACGCCGTCGTCGGCGTGCAAGATGTGACGAGCCGATGACCGGCTTCCTGCAGAACACGTTCAACGGGTTGGTGAGCGGGGCGTTCTACGCCCTGCTCGCCCTCGGGCTCGCGGTCATCTTCGGCATGCTGCGAGTGGTCAACTTCGCCCACGGGGCGTTCTACATGCTCGGCGCCTTCGGCGCGTACGTGCTGCTCAGCGAGGCGGGCGTGCCGTTCTGGGCGGCGCTGGTGATCATGCCGGTGGGCCTCGGCCTGCTCGGCATGGCGCTGGAGCGGGCGTTCATCCACCGGCTCACCCGGCTGGACCCGCTCTACAACTTCCTGCTCACCTTCGGGTTGACGCTGATCCTGCAGGACCTGGTGAAGCTCCGGTACGGCGTGCAGTCCAGCCCGTACGCCACCCCGTCCGCGCTGAGCGGCTCGGTCGACTTCGGGCTCTTCGACTTCCCCACCTACCGGGTGTTCATCCTCGGCTTCGCGGTGGCCGTCTGCGTGGGCGTCTGGTGGGTGCTCACCCGTACCCGGATCGGCATGGTGGTCCGGGCGTCGACCGAGCGGCCGGAGCTGACCCAGGCGTTCGGCATCAACGTCGGGCGCTGGGTCACCCCGGTCTTCGGGTTCGGCATCGGCCTGGCCGGGCTGGCCGGCGTGCTCGCCGCGCCGATGCGGGCGGTCAACCCGCTGATGGGCGCCGACCTGATCATCGTGGTCTTCGCCGTGGTGGTGATCGGCGGACTGGGCTCGATCTTCGGCTCGGTCGCCGCCGGTTTCGGCATCGGGCTGGTTCAGGCGTGGGGCGAGGCGTACCTCTCGGAGTTCCCGATCGTGTCGCAGACGATCGTCTTCATCGTGATGGCCGTCGTACTGCTCTGGCGCCCGGCCGGGCTGTTCGGCCGTGAGGAGGCACCGGCATGACGAGCACTGTGGACACCCCGGCCGACGCGGCCCGTCCGGCCGCGCCGTCCGGGCTGCTCACCGTGGCCCGCGCGCCCGGCTGGGTCCGGTACGCGCTGCTCGCCCTCGGGCTGCTGGTGGCGTTCTGGCTGCCCAACGGGCTCTACCCGGCGGTCGCCGTGGACATCCTCTGCTGGGCGCTGTTCGCCGTCGCGGTGGACCTGCTGCTCGGCTTCACCGGGCTGATGTCCTTCGGGCACGCCGCGTTCTGGGGCACCTCGGCGTACGTCACCGGCCTGGTGGCGATCCACGTCGGGCTGCCGTTCCCGGCCGCGGTGCTCGCCGGCGCCCTCGCGGCGGCGGTGCTCGCGGTGCCGATCGGCTACCTGGCGGTGAAGCGGACCGGCATCTACTTCGCCATGGTCACGCTGGCTTTCGCGCAGATGGTCTACTACGTCGCCAACGAGTGGCGCTCGGTGACCCAGGGCGAGAACGGCCTCCAGGGCGTGCCCCGCGAGCTGTTCGGGCTCGACCTGACCGACGACTACTACTTCTACTACGCGATCCTGCCGATCGTGCTGCTCGGTCTCCTCGCCGCCTGGCGGATCGTGAACTCGCCGTTCGGCCGGGTGCTGGTCGGCATCCGCGACAACCCGGCCCGGGCCCGCGCGCTGGGCTACCCGGTGCACCGGTACAAGCTGACCGCGTTCGTGCTCTCCGGCTTCATCGCCGGGCTCGGCGGCGGGCTGTTCGCGGTGGGGCACCGCTTCGTTTCGCTGGAAACGCTGCACTGGACCACCTCCGGCAAGGCGGTCATCGTGGTGGTGCTCGGCGGGATCGGCACGCTCTGGGGCGGGGTGCTCGGCGCGGCCGTCGTGGTGCGCCTGGAGGACTGGCTGTCGTTCTCCGGCTTCGAGACGATCGGCCTCGTCACCGGCGGCATCTTCGTCCTCGTCGTGCTGCTGTTCCGGCGCGGCATCTGGGGCAGCGTGGCCGCCCTGGCCGGGCGTTGGTGGGCGTCCCGCCGCCGCTGACGCGGGTCGCCCGGCGGCCGGCGCCCCCTGGGTGGGGGCGTCGGCCGGCGTTCGGGTGCGGGTACGCCGCTGGCCGGCACCCGTGTCGGGTGCCGGCCAGCGGTTCAGGTACTGCCTGTGCGGTTGTCAGCTGTTCCAGTGCTTGGCGACGAGGTCGGCGGCCTGCTGCTCCCACTGGGCGTAGTGGAACGGGTAGGCCGAGACCTGCACGGTCTGGGCGGCCTTGGTCAGCGGCATGTCCTGCCACCCGTCGACCTGCTTGAGACCCTTCAGGAACGCCTTGGTCGAGTACTCCGGGTCGGTGATCTGCTCGACCGTGCCCCAACCCGAGGACGGGCGCTGCTGGAACAGGCCCTGCGAGTCGTGGTCGTTCCGGTCACCCAGGTGACCCAGGTTCTCCAGCTTCGACTCCTGCAGTGCGGTGGCGATGGCCACCACGGCGGCGCG
This sequence comes from Micromonospora sp. LZ34, assembly GCF_052981855.1. Classification (NCBI taxonomy): domain Bacteria; kingdom Bacillati; phylum Actinomycetota; class Actinomycetes; order Micromonosporales; family Micromonosporaceae; genus Micromonospora; species Micromonospora sp. LZ34. The sequence goes on along the minus strand of NZ_JBRIQN010000038.1, from coordinate 21,789 downwards.
CTCGTCCATGTCGGACTTCTTCGTCGCCGCGATGATCGCCTTCACATTGCCGACCTGCTCGTCGTTCAGCTCGATCCGCGACTGCTCGCCCTGCACGCCGTGCGGGATGAGCTTGGCGGTGTCGGGCTTGTCGGCCTGGATCATGGCGACCGCGGCCGGGCCGGTCGACTCGACCGGGGTGGTGTCGTGGTTCAGCGGACCGGCGGCGAGGCCACCGGCGACGGCGAGACCAGCGATACCGAGAATGCTCTTCCGCATGATCGTGTTCATGATGAAAGCTCCTTGGGGGTTGGCGCCACCAGCCCAGGGGGGTGGGCGTGGAGGCGCAAGCACCGTCCGGCGCTCAAAAGACTTGGGGGAAAGATCCGACGCTCGCGGGCGGGGGATGCCCTTGCGGCGCCGGGACCGTGTGTAACGACCGGCGGCCCGCCATCATTCCGGGGCCAGGACCCTCACCGGCTCGGCCGACGGGGTTCGTTGCTGCGATCGTCCGGGGGATGTAACGACCGGCCAGCCGCCATCATTCCGCGGCCCGGCCCTGCGCCCTTAGAAGGCGGCGGGCTCTTGCTCGATCGTCCGCATGATGTAACGCCCCCGAACCGGCCCCGATTCCACCACCCGGATGCGGCCGGTCACACCTCGGACCAGACATGCACCCCAAGGCCGGACGGTTGTCGCGGAAGTGATCCACCCGTGTGCCGTATGTCGGGTTTGCCGTGCGGCATCAGGCTCGCGCGCACATGGCCGGCACCGCACAGCGTCGGACTCAGCCGGCCGGCACAGCCGGGCCTCGGGAGGCGACGCGTGCCATCCGGGGCACCCGATGTGAGCGCGGGGACGGCGAACCGGAGGGCGTGACGGCAGACACATTAGATACGGATCGGTTCCGTATCGTTAATGCACCGCCTACGCTGACCCCAGTTACGAGTCTGACCCGTATCGTATTTGCGCCGCGGGTGACCGGGGGGAGAACCGTTACCGATGCAACCGCACGAGAACACCGGACACCCGAGGAGGTGGGCGATCCTCGGGGTGCTGGTGATCAGCCTCCTCGTCGTCGTCCTGGACAACACCATCCTCAACGTCGCGCTCCGCACCCTCGCCGACCCGGTGCATGGCCTCGGCGCCAGCCAGGGCGAGCTGGAATGGGCGATCAACTCCTACACGCTGGTCTTCGCCGGCCTGCTCTTCACCTTCGGCGTGCTCGGCGACCGGGCCGGCCGCAAGCGCTTCCTGCTCGTCGGGCTCGCGCTGTTCGGGCTGGCGTCGCTGCTGTCGGCGTACGCCCAGAGCCCGGCCCAGCTGATCGCGGCCCGCGCGCTGATGGGCGTCGGCGGCGCGGCGATCATGCCGGTGACGCTCTCGATCATCTCCAACGTCTTCGACCCGCGCGAGCGGGGCCGGGCGATCGGTGTCTGGGCCGGCGCGGTCGGCCTGGCAGTGGCGATCGGCCCGGTGCTCGGCGGCGCGCTGCTGGAGCACTACTGGTGGGGCTCGGTCTTCCTGATCAACGTGCCGGTGGTGGTGCTCGGCGTGGTCCTGGTCGCGCTGCTGGTGCCCGAGTCGCGGGACCCGAAGCCGGGCCGGGTCGACGTGCTCGGCGTGCTGCTCTCGGTGGTCGGCCTGGTCGCCCTGTCGTACGGCATCATCGACGGCGGTGAGCACGGCTTCGACCGGCCGGTGGTCTGGGCCTCGATCGTCGGCGGTGTCGCGGTGCTGGCCTGGTTCGTCGCGCACGAGCGGCGCAGCGACCACCCGTCGCTGGACGTCCGGCTGTTCCGGGTGCCGCGCTTCGCCGCCCCGGTGGCCCTGGTCGGGCTGGTCTTCTTCGCCGCGATGGGCGTGATGTTCTTCAGCTCGTTCTACCTGCAACTGGTCCGCGGCTACAGCCCGCTGGAGACCGGCCTGCTCTTCCTGCCGTTCGCCGGCGCCCAGCTCTTCTTCGCCCCGCGCAGCGCGGCGATGGTGCACCGGTACGGCGGCAAGGCGGTCGCCGCGGTCGGCCTGACGCTCACCGCGGTGGCGCTCGGCGCGTTCGCGTTCATCGACGCGACCACCCCGATCTGGGTGGTGCTGGTCTTCTTCTTCCTCCAGGGCGTCGGGATGGCCAACATCATGCCGCCGGCCACCGAGTCGATCATGTCGGCGCTGCCCCGGGAGAAGGCCGGGGTCGGCTCGGCGGTCAGCAACACGATCCGGCAGGTGGCCGGCGCGCTCGGCGTCGCGGTGCTCGGTTCGGTGCTCTCCGCCGTCTACCGCGGCGACGTCGAGCCGGCCCTGCGGGACCTGCCCGCCGGGGCGCAGCAGGCGGCCGGCGAGTCGATCTCCGGGGCGTACGCCGCGGCGCGTCAGCTCGGCCCGGCGGGGCCGCAGCTGATCGCGGTGGCCAACGACGCCTTCGTGACCGCGATGCACTGGGCCGCGGTGCTCGCCACGGTGGTGGCCGCCGCGGGTCTGCTGGTGGTGGCCCGCTGGATGCCGGGCCGCCCGGCCGGGTCGGCCGCACCCGTGACGGCGCCCGCCGGGGAACCCGAGTTGGCCGGGACCGCCTAGGTTCGGCGACAATGTCCGACATGACTTCCACCGCCGATGCTCCGCGGTCGCCCGGGCGACCGCGGAGCGTCCGCGCGGACGAGGCGATCATCGAGGCCACCCTGGACCTGCTCGCCGAGGACAGCTCGGTGGAGACGATCTCGATCGAGGCGATCGCGACCCGCGCCGGCGTCGGCAAGGCCACCATCTACCGCCGCTGGCCGGGCAAGGACGCGCTGCTGACCGACGCGCTGCGCCGGCTCAAGGGCAACCCGCCGACGCTGGCGGGCCGCTCGGTCCGCGAGGACCTGGTGCTGCTGGTCGGGGCGATCGGGCACAACATCGACCCCCGGGCGGCGAAGATCATGCCCTGCCTGGCGCCGCACGTGAACCGCAGCCCGGACAACTACCAGCTCTACCAGAGCATCATCGAGCCGCGGCGGGCGCTGATGCGCGAGGTGCTGCGCCGGGGGATCGACACCGGCGAGCTGCGCGCCGACATCGACATCGAGGTCACCATGGCGATGCTGACCGGCCCGATGCTGGTGCAGCGGATGCTGCGCTGGCACCCCGACCTCGACGAGGCGACCCTGCCGGCAAAGATCGTCGACGGCGTCCTGGACGGCATCGGCGCCCGCTGACCCCGGTCCGCCGCGGCCGGCCCCACCGGTAGCCGGCGGGCCCGGCCGTCAGCTGGCGGGCGTACGCAGGCGGTGCAGGCGCAGCGCGAGCTGCACCTCGAGGGCCCGCTCGGGCTTCTGCCAGTCCGCGCCGAGCAGCTGCCCGACCCGCTCCAGCCGCTGGGTGACCGTGTTGACGTGCACGTGCAGCAGCTCGGCGGCGCGGGCCAGGCTGCCGCCCACCCCGAAGTACGCCTCCAGCGTCTTGACCAGCGCCGTGCCCCGCCGGGCGTCGTAGTCGACCACCGGGCCGACGGTGGCCTCGAGGAACCGGGTGACGTCCTGGTCGCCCTGGTCGCCCACCGCGCCGAGCAGCAGCCCGACGAAGCCCAGCTCGGCGGTGCTCGCCCCCTGCCCGGCCCGGCCCAGTGCGCCGAGCGCGGTCAGGCAGCGGTCCGCCTCCCGGAAGGTGGTGGCCAGCGACGCTGGCCCGGTGGACGGCCCGCTCGCCCCGGCGGTCACCGGCCGGCCGGTCACCCGGGACAGGTCCCGGGCCACCGCCCGGGCGCTGCCGCCGGCGTCCTGGCCGGGCAGCATCAGCACCACCCGGCCGTCGCGCGCCGCGGCCAGCCCGCCCCGGGTGGAGGCATACGTGGTGGCCCAGGAGAGCACCCGCTGCCGCGCCGACCCGGTCGCCGCGATCGCGTCGTCGCCGACCGCCACCAGCACGTGCGGGGCGTCCAGGTCCACCCCGAGCCGGCGGGCCCGGCTGCGCAGCGCGTCGGTGTCCCGCAACGGCCGGGCGATCAGGTCGTCCAGCAGCTCGCCGCGGACCCGCCCCTCCGCCTCGGCGACCGTCCGCCGGAACAGCAGCAACAACGCGGTCACCAGCGCGGCCCGCTCCAGGATCCGCTGGTCGGCGTCGACCAGGTCGTCGTCCGGGCGCAGCACCAGCGCGCCCAGGTTCTCCGCGCCGGCCACCACGGCGGCATACCAGAGCGTGCCGCGGCGCACGCTGCGCCCCTCGGTACGCGACGCGGCGATCGCCTCCACCATGTCCGCCCGGTCCGGCTCCTCGATCTCGCCGACCCGGGCCAGCAGCCGGCCCTCGGCGTCCAGCGCCAGCAGCGCCCCGCCGAGCACCTCGGTCACCGCCGCCGCGACGTCCTCCACCCCGCCTCCGCGCAGCACCAGCGCGGTCATCCGGTCGTGCGCGGCGGCGGCCCGCTCTACCGAGCTGCTGTGCGCCCGGATGGTGGTGTTGGCCGCCGACAGCTCCTCCAGCGCCGACCGGGTCTCGGCGAGCAGCCGCGCGGTGTCGATCGCCACCGCGGCGTGCGCGGCCAGCGAGACCAGCAGCGCCACCTCCTCGCGGGCGAACGGGCGGGCCGAGCGGTTCGCGGCGTAGAGCACGCCGATCGAGGTCGAGCCGAGCCGCAGCGGCACCCCGAGGATGGCCACGAGGCCCTCCTCGCCCACCCCGGCGTCGATCTCCCCGGTGTGGTGGAAGCGGTCGTCCTCGGGATAGTTCGCGGTGACGTACGGGGCGCCGGACTGGGCCACCAGGCCGCCGAGCCCGGCGCCCATCGGCAGCCGCAGCCGCTGGAACCGGGCCGAGACCGAACCGTCGGTGACCCGCATGTAGGTGTCGCCGCGCTCCTCGTCGTCGAGCGTCATGTAGGCGACGTCGGCGCCGAGCAGGTTGCGCGCCCGGTGCACGATGGCCCGCAGCACGTCGTCCAGGTCACGCAGCCCGGCCAGGTCGCTGACCGTGTCGTACAGCCCGGAGAGCTCCGTCTCCCGGCGGCGTCGGCGCTCCAGCAGCGCGCGGACCCGCAGCGCAACCGTCTTGGCCTGCTCCAGCTCGGCCAGCCGGTCGGCGGGCAGGCCGGCGGCGCGAGCGGCGACCAGCGGCCCCTCGAACTCCACCGCGGCCGCTTCCCGCGCGAGCAGTTCCAGGTACTCCACCGGTGACGACATGACCGACATTGTGCGGCTCGCCACTAGTTCGCCGTCCAGCCCCCGTCGAGCGCGATCGACGCGCCGGTGATGAACCCCGCCGGCGGCGAGCAGAGGTACGCCATCAGCTCCGCCACCTCCTCGGGCTCGATCAGGCGCTTGATCGCGGCCCGGGCCAGCATGATCTTCTCGATCACCTCGGACTCCGGGATGCCGTGGCTGGCCGCCTGGTCGGCGATCTGGCTCTCCACCAGCGGGGTCCGCACGTACGCGGGGTTGATGCAGTTGGCGGTGACGCCGTGCGCCGCGCCCTCCAGCGCGACCACCTTCGACAGCCCCTCCAGCGCGTGCTTGGCCGACACGTACGCTGCCTTGTACGGCGAGGCGCGCAGCCCGTGCACGGAGGAGATGTTGACGATCCGCCCCCACCCCTGCGCGTACATGTGCGGCAGCGCCCGGCGGATGATCAGGAACGGCGCCTCCACCATCACCCGGTGCAGGTACGTGAACCGGTCCGTCGGGAACTCCGCCACCGGGGCCACGTGCTGCAACCCGGCGTTGTTCACCACGATGTCCACGTCCGCGTCGAGCCGGTCCACCGCCCCGGCGTCGGCCAGGTCGAGTCCCTCGGCCCGGCCGCCGGCCTCGGCCGCCACCGCCTTGGCCGCCTCGACGTTGCGATCCACCACCAGCACCGCCGCGCCGGCCGCCGCCAGGCGCAGGGCGCAGGCCCGTCCGATGCCACTGCCGCCCCCGGTCACCAGGGCGCTGCGACCGGAGAGGTCGACGTTCACGACGTGGGGGACCGCCACGGGTTCTGCCGTCATGGCGCAAGAAGTTACGAGCTGTGTGGCCGGGCGCACATGGGGTGGCGACACATACTCGACCGGCAGAGTGTGTGGGCGGGGCCCGCGACCGTCGACACCGGGCGGATCGCGCCCCGGCGGGCCGAGCCGGTTCGGGGCCTGCGGCTCGGCCCGCGGTCCGGGCGGCGCGCCGCTGCGGGTCGTCCAGCCGACCGGCGGTCGCGGTCGGCGACGATGTCGGTGGCCGATGGCAGAGTCGTCCCGGGGCGGATTCCGGCCCAACCCGCGGCCGGGCGGAGCGACCGACGGGAGGGCGCGGACGCGGGCGGGGAGGGATGGCGGCGTGGTGGCGGTGACGCCGGGGGACGGGGCGACGCGGGCGGCCGGCAGCACGGACGGCGGGCGCGGGGAGCAGGCGACGCCGACCTTCGAGGCGACCCTGGTGCGCTGGTCCGGCGCCGGTGGCTGGGTGTTCGCGCCGGTCCCGGCCGAGCACGCGCCCGACGCGGCCGGGCCGTTCGGCCGGGTCCCGGTGACCGCGACGGTGGACGGGCGCACCTGGTCCACCAGTGTCTGGCGGGACCGCCGGGCCGGCTGGTTGCTGCCGGTGCCGGCCCGGATCCGGGCCGGCCGCGACGACGGCGACGTGGTCACCGTCTCGATCGAGATCGACCCGGCGCGGCGGTGAGCGCCGGGCGCCCCGACGGCCGAGCGGGCGCGTCCGCCCGGCCGGAGGCACCGGGGCGAGCCCTCCGGTCGACGGGGCCCGGCGCGGGCCGCGCGGTCCGGCGGCGCGGGGGCCGGGCCCCGTCCCGGCGTGTCCCGACCGGCGACCGTCCGAGGGCACCAGTAGGGTGTCGAACACACGTACTGCTGACGGCTGGGGAGGAGGCGGCGTGCGGGTGCTCGGCGTCGACCCGGGGCTGACCCGGTGCGGGGTCGGCGTGGTCGAGGGGGTGCCGGGGCGGCCCTGCACCCTGGTCGCCTACTACGTCGTCTACACCGACCCGGCCGACGAGCTCCCGCTGCGCCTGCTGCACCTGGACCGCTCACTCACCGACCTGGTCGCCGAGCACCGGCCGGACAGCGTCGCCGTGGAGCGGGTGTTCAGCCAGCACAACGTGCGCACCGTGATGGGCACCGCCCAGGCCAGCGGGATCGCCGTGCTGGCCGGGGCGCGGGCCGGGCTGCCGGTGCAGACGTACACCCCCAGCGAGGTGAAGGCGGCGGTGACCGGTTCCGGTCAGGCGGACAAGGCGCAGATGACCGCCATGGTCACCCGGCTGCTGCGGCTGCCCGAGCCGCCCCGCCCGGCCGACGCCGCGGACGCCCTCGCCCTGGCCATCTGCCACGTGTGGCGCGGCGGGACGCGCTCCAAGCTGGCCGCCGCGGCCGACCGGGTACGACGAGGAGGAGCGAGATGATCGCCAGCGTGCGCGGCGTGGTGACCGCGACAGGTCCGGACCAGGCGGTGATCGAGGTCGGCGGGGTCGGCCTGGCGGTGCAGTGCGCCCCGGGCACCCTCGCCGAGCTGCGGGTCGGCCAGCCGGCCCGGCTGGCCACCAGTCTGGTCGTCCGGGAGGACTCGCTCACCCTCTACGGCTTCGCCGACGACGACGCCAAGCAACTCTTCGAGCTGTTGCAGACCGCCAGCGGGGTGGGCCCCCGGCTGGCCCAGGCGGTACTCGCCGTGCACACCCCGGACGCGGTCCGCAAGGCCATCGCCAACGCCGACACCGCCGCGCTGACGCGGGTGCCGGGCATCGGCAAGAAGGGCGCCGAGCGGCTGGTGCTGGAGCTGCGGGACCGGATCGGCCCGGTGCCGGTCGGCGCCGACGGCGCGGCCGGGGTCACCGGCGGGGCCTGGCCCGACCAGGTCCGCCAGGCGCTGGTCGGGCTCGGCTGGACGGCCGCCCAGGCCGACCAGGCGGTGGCCGCGGTGGCGGAGACCGTCGAGGGGGAGACCCCGCCCGTGCCCGTGCTGCTCAAGCAGGCCATCCGGCTGCTGGGTCGGACCCGATGACCGGCGACGGCCTGGTCTCGGCGTACGTCAATGACGCGGAACGGGACGCGGAGGCCAGCGTCCGGCCGAAGCGGCTCGCCGAGTTCATCGCCCAGCACCGGGTCCGCGACCAGCTCGACCTGCTGCTGCAGGGCGCCATGCGGCGCGGCTCTCCGCCGGACCACATCCTCCTGTCCGGGCCGCCTGGCCTCGGTAAAACGACGTTGGCCAATATCGTCGCCGCCGAGCTGGGCGCCGGCATCCGGGTGACCAGCGGCCCGGCGATCGAGCGCTCCGGCGACCTGGCCGCCATCCTGACCAGCCTCGCCGAGGGCGACGTGCTCTTCATCGACGAGATCCACCGGATCGCCAAGCCGGCCGAGGAACTGCTCTACAGCGCCATGGAGGACTTCCGGGTCGACGTGGTGGTCGGCAAGGGTCCCGGCGCCACCGCCATCCCGCTGGACGTCGAGCCGTTCACCCTGGTCGGCGCGACCACCCGGTCGGGCCTGCTGACCGGGCCGATGCGGGACCGGTTCGGCTTCGTCGCCCACCTGGACTTCTACGCGCCGGCCGACCTGGAGACGCTGCTGCACCGCTCGGCGCGGATCCTCGGCGTGCCGATCACCGACGACGGCGCCGCCGAGATCGCCGGCCGCTCCCGGGGCACCCCCCGGATCGCCAACCGGCTGCTGCGCCGGGTGCGGGACTTCGCCGAGGTCCGGGCCGACGGCGTGGTCACCCTGGAGAACGCCCGGGCGGCCCTGACGGTGTACGACGTGGACGCGCTCGGGCTCGACCGGCTGGACCGGGCGGTGCTGACCGCGCTGGTCGACTCGTTCCGGGGCGGCCCGGTCGGGCTCTCCACCCTCGCCGTGGCGGTGGGGGAGCAGCCGGACACCGTGGAGGAGGTCTGCGAGCCGTTCCTGGTGCGGGCGGGCCTGCTGGCCCGTACGCCCCGCGGGCGGGTGGCCACCGAGGCTGCCTGGCACCATCTGGGGCGTACTCCGCCCAATGGTACATTTGGCACCGATGCCCCTCCCGCGCCCGATCTGTTCTCGGTGCAGCCTGATCAGCCGTGATGCGAACGTGATCTGTGCCGCATTCGGCGTTCCCAGGTGCAGGGATTAGACTCGCCGCGGTCTGTACAGGACGTGAGAATCCGCCTCCGCTCCGGCGCCCCTCGTGCCGAGCCGGAGGCCAATGGGAAGGTCTGTAACCGTGCTTTATGCAGCATCGGGCGGCGGAGGTGCCGGCGGTCTCACGCCGATCCTGATGATCGTCCTGCTCTTCGGCGTCATGTACTTCATGATGATCCGCCCTCAGCAGAAGCGCCGCCGCGAGGCGGAGGCGATGCAGCGTGCCCTCGCCCCGGGCGACGAGGTGGTCACCATCGGCGGGCTCTACGGCACGGTCACCGGCGTGGACGACGACACCGTCCTGCTGGAGGTCGCCCCCGGCGTGCAGACCCGGTACGCCCGTCCGGCGATCGCCCGGGTGGTCACCCAGGCGGAGCGCCCCGCCGAGGAGGCCGTCGAGGAAGCGGACGCCGTCAAGGAGTGATCCCTCCACCCCGTCCGGGGTGGGGCCGTCGCGCGCCTGTCGGCGCGGCGGCGGACGTGACGTGAAAACTGGATAGTCGGGTCGACGCCGGGCTTCGGCACGTACCCGCGACCGGCCGGCGCCGCCGGCCGCCGCGGCGCCGTGCCGGCCCGGTGCCACCCCCTCAGGCCCGTCGGCCGGAATCCCGGCCCGACACCCGCCGCCGCAGCACGGCGGCGCGACCGTACAGGGAGACAGGACAGCCGTGGCACCACCTCAGGGACAGATGCGCCCCGGACGGCAGTTGGCCGTGCTCGGGCTCATCTTCGTCGTCCTCTACCTTCTGGTGTTCTTCTCGGGCGGCGCCAGCGGCGGCTTGAAGGACCGGCTCGAGCCCCGGCTCGGCCTGGACCTGGTCGGCGGCACCCGGCTGACGCTGGAGGCGACCAACACCGTCGACGGCCGGGCCCCGACGGCGGAGAACCTGGAGGAGGCCCGCCAGATCATCGAGAGCCGGGTCAACGCGTTCGGCGTGGCCGAGGCCGAGGTGGTCACCGAGGGCAACCGCAACATCGTGATCTCCCTGCCCGGTGAGAACCGGGACCTGACCGAGGTCGGCAGCGCGGCCGAGCTGCGCTTCCGCAAGGTGCTCAAGGCCGCCGACGGCAGTGGCGCGGTCGCCGCCCCGGCGGCCACCCCGACGCCGTCGGGCACCGCCAGCCCGGCGCCGTCCGGCAGTGCCACGCCGACGCCGTCGGCCAGCGCGCCGAAGGCCACCGCCTCGCCGAGCGCCGGTGGCCAGGGCGGCTCCGCCCCGGCGCCGAGCGCGACCCCGACCCCGTCGGCGTCCGCCTCGCCGGGTGCCGCCACGCCGTCGCCGAGCGCCAGCGCCCCGCCGGTGTCGCAGAGCGTCGAGGAGCAGCGCAAGGCCGTCGAGCAGAAGGTCGGCGCCGCCGCCTGGGCCGCCGCCAGCGGCCTGCAGGGCCCGGCCGACCTGACCGCCGACCCGTCGCTGGCCGACAAGCTCAAGCCGTTCGGTTCGCTCAGCCCGCGCGAGGTCGCGGTGCTGCCGGCGCAGATGCAGTTCAACGTGCCGACGATCAGCTGCGCCCAGCTCGACGACCGGCCGCCGGCGTCGATCTCCGACCCGAACCAGCAGGTCGTGGCCTGTGAGGACGGCGCCGCGAAGTACCTGCTCGACGTGGCGAAGGTGCTCGGCACCGACGTCAGCGACGCCAACGCGGTGCTCGACCAGACCAGCGCCTGGGTGGTCAGCCTCGACTTCACCGGCGAGGGCCAGGAGAAGTGGACCAACCTGACCCGCGAGGCGTTCAACAACGAGGGCCAGGCCTGCGACGCGACCGCGCTGGGCCAGGACGGCAAGTGCCGGGTCGCCGTGGTGCTGGACAACGAGATCGTCTCCTCGCCGGAGATCCAGGGCGTGCTGACCGGAAACTCCCAGATCACCGGCAACTTCAACCAGAAGGACTCCAGCGAGCTGGCCGGCCAGCTGCGCTACGGCGCGCTGCCGGTGACCTTCGAGGCGCAGGAGCAGCAGAACGTCACCGCCACCCTGGGCGCCAGCCACCTGCGGGCCGGTCTGCTCGCGGCGGGCATCGGCATGCTGCTGGTCATCATCTACTCGTTCTTCTACTACCGGCTGCTCGGCTCGGTGATCTTCCTGAGCCTGATCCTCTCGGCGCTGCTGGTCTTCGGCGCGCTGGTGGTGCTCGGCCGGCAGATCGGCTTCACCCTCACCCTCGCCGGCATCGCCGGCATGATCGTCTCGCTCGGTGTGGCGGCGGACTCGTTCGTCATCTACTTCGAGCGGCTCAAGGACGAGATCCGGGAGGGGCGCAGCCCGCGCAGCGCGGTGCCGCGGGCCTGGATCCGGGCTCGGCGGACGATCATCTCGGCGAACGCGATCACGCTGATGTCGGCGGTGGTGCTCTACATCGTCTCGGTCGGCACGGTGAAGGGCTTCGCCTTCGCCCTCGGCCTGGCCACCGTGCTCGACCTGGTCGTGGTCTTCCTCTTCCGGCACCCGATCATGACCATGTTCGCCCGGACCCGGGCGTTCCTGTCCCCGCGGGTCAGTGGTCTCGGCCGGGCGCTCCCTGCCCGGACCACCGAGCAGGCCAAGCCCCGCAACCCGCGCGTCAAGGAGGCCTGAGATGGCTGGAAGTGGTCTCGCGAGCCGCCTCTACCGCGGTGAGGCCGGGCTCAACGTCATCGGCCGGCGCAAGCTGTGGTTCACGGTCGCCGGCACGCTGATCCTGATCGCCGTGCTCAGCGTCGCGCTGCGCGGCTTCAGCCTCGGCATCGAGTTCGCCGGCGGCAACTCGTTCCAGATCCCGGCCAGCGTGGGCACGCTGGAACGGACCGAGGAGCAGGTCGACGAGGCGCTCGCCACGGTGGGCGACGGCGCCGAGGTGGTCACCGCGCAAAAGGTCGGCGGCACCGGTGGCGACTTCTACGAGATGCGCACCACCCAGCTCAGCGCCGAGCAGGCCAACGAGGTCAAGACCGAGATCGCCCGCGAGTTCGGCATCGACCCGGCCCAGATCAGCGGCAACCAGGTCAGCGAGGCGTGGGGCAGCCAGGTCACCGAACGGGCTCTGCTCGGTCTGTTGATCTTCATCGCGGTCGTGATGGTCTACCTGATCCTGCGCTTCGAGTGGCGGATGGCGGTCGCGGCGGTCGCCTCGCTGGTGATGAACCTGATCCTCACCGCCGGCATCTACTCGCTGGTCGGCTTCGAGGTCACCCCGTCGACGATCATCGGGTTCCTCACCATCCTCGGCTTCGCGCTCTACGACGTGGTGGTGGTGTTCGACAAGGTCCAGGAGAACACCCGGGGCATCACCGCCAGCAACAACCAGACGTACGGCGAGGCGGCCAACCTGGCGATCAACCAGAGCCTGATGCGGTCGCTGAACACCTCGGTGGTCGCCCTGCTGCCGGTCGGTGGTCTGCTCTTCATCGGTGCCGGCCTGCTCGGCGCGGGCACCCTGAAGGACCTCGGCCTGGTGCTCTTCGTCGGTATGGCGGTGGCCTTCCTGACCTCGATCCTGCTGGCCACCCCGCTGCTGGTGCTGCTGAAGAACTACGACCCGCGGATCCAGGCGCACACCAAGCGGGTGCTGGCCCGCCGGGGCGCCATCGAGCGGGGCGAGATCGCCCCGAAGGGCACCCCGCGGACGGGCGCGGAGGCCCCCGCGGAGGTCGACCCGGAGGCGGCCGCGCTGGCCGGCGCCGCGCCCAAGGTGGGCGCCCGGCCGACCGGCAAGCGGTCCGGCGGCGCCCGGGGCGGGCGGCCGGCCGGTGGCGGCGGCAACCGACCGGGTGGCAAGCGGCGCTGACCGCACCGGGGACACCCGGTAGGAGACGACCAGACGGCGTCCTTCATGCTGTGCGAGCAGCACGAAGGACGCCGTCGTCGTGGAAGGGACACAGAACTGCCGTGACGGAGACCCACAGCACCGGGGTACGGGGGGACAGCGGTCCGGAGACCGCCCGGCTGGTCGCCAGCCGGGTGCTGGACGTGCCGGACTTCCCCAAGCCCGGCGTCGTGTTCAAGGACCTGATGCCGCTGTTCGCCGACGGCGAGGCGTTCCGCGAGGTGATCGACGGGATCATCGCGTACCACGGGCGTGACACGTTCGACGCGGTGGTCGGCATGGAGGCGCGCGGGTTCGTGCTCGCCGCCGCCATCGCGTACGCCACCGGGGTCGGCGTGGTGCCGGTCCGCAAGGCCGGGAAGTTGCCCCGTGCCGTCCACTCGGCCTCCTACGCCCTGGAGTACGGCGAGGCCACCCTCGAGGTGCACCAGGACGCGTTCACCGCCGGGCACCGGGTGCTGGTGGTCGACGACGTACTGGCCACCGGGGGGACCGCGCAGGCGACCCTGGACCTGGTGGAGCGGGCCGGGGGCACGGTGGCCGGGTTCACCGTGCTGCTGGAGTTGGGCTTCCTCGGTGGCCGGGAGCGGCTCGCCCCCCGTCCGGTCCATGCCCTGCTGACCGTTTGAGCCGGCCAGCCGTCGGGCGGACCCGGCGCGGTCCGTCCGGCGGAGCGGCGGGGCACCGTGCGTGCGGGTAGCATTGCCCTTTGCTGACCGGGCGGTGACCGTCCGGGCGGCGCGAGACCAGGCCGGCCGGCGCACGGTCGGTGTCCATCCGGCGAGCGGTGAGGAGGCCGGTGTCCCACGATGTCGTCCCTCCGGTGGAGGGCACGGTGCACCCGACAGGCGACGCGGACGGCTCGGTGACCGACCGGCACGGTGACGCTTCGGCCCGGGTGACGGGCTCTGGCAACGGCTCCGGCCCTGCCGAGGGCGTACGCTCCGGCGCGGCCCGGACCGAGAGCGCCCGGTCGGGGGCGGACGCGGTCGTGGTCCCGTTCCCGACCGACGCCGGCGAGCCCATGCCGAGCGCCGGGTTCGCGCTCTCCACCGCGCCCACCGGCCGCCGGGTGCGGGCCCGGCTGGCCCGGTTCAACGCGCCCTGGCAGACCTCGCAGGTCAGCGAGGTGCTGGAGCCGCTGATCTCCACCCACCGGGAGAACCACCCGAAGGCCGACGCGCGGCTGCTGCAGCGCGCCTTCGACACCGCGGCGCGGTGGCACTCCGGGCAGTACCGCAAGTCGGGCGATCCGTACATCACCCACCCCCTCGCGGTGGCGACCATCCTGGCCAACCTCGGGATGGACACCACCACGCTGGTCGCGGCGCTGCTGCACGACACCATCGAGGACACCGAGTACACCCTGGACCAGATGCGGGCCGACTTCGGCGGCGAGGTCGCGCTGCTGGTCGACGGTGTCACCAAGCTCGACAAGGTCAAGCTGGGCGACGCGGCCAAGGCCGAGACGATCCGCAAGATGGTCGTGGCGATGGCCAAGGACCCGCGGGTGCTGGTGATCAAGCTGGCCGACCGGCTGCACAACATGCGCACCCTGACCTTCCTGCCCCGCCCCAAGCAGGAGCAGAAGGCCAAGGAGACGCTGGAGATCCTCGCCCCGCTGGCCCACCGGCTGGGTATGAACACGATCAAGTGGGAGCTGGAGGACCTCGCCTTCGGCACGCTCTTCCCCAAGCGGTACGAGGAGATCAACCGCCTGATCGGGGAGCACCAGCCGCAGCGCGAGGCGCTGCTGCGCCAGGTCACCCAGAAGGTGCAGACCGACCTCAAGGCCGCCAAGATCAAGGCGGAGACCACCGGCCGGCCGAAGCACCTCTACTCGATCTACCAGAAGATGATCGTCCGGGGGCGCGACTTCAACGACATCTACGACCTGGTCGGGGTGCGGATCCTGGTCGACACGGTGCGGGACTGCTACGCGGCGCTGGGCGTGATCCACGCGAACTGGCAGCCGGTGCCGGGCCGGTTCAAGGACTACATCGCGATGCCCAAGTTCAACATGTACCAGTCGCTGCACACGACGGTCATCGGGCCCACCGGCAAGCCGGTGGAGATGCAGATCCGCACGTACGCGATGCACCGCACCGCCGAGTTCGGCATCGCCGCGCACTGGAAGTACAAGGAGCACAAGGGCACCCAGATCGTCGGCCCGCCGGCGCACATCGACGAGATGACCTGGCTGCGCCAGCTGCTGGACTGGCAGCGGGAGGCGGCCGACCCGAGCGAGTTCCTCGACGCCCTGCGCTTCGACCTGTCCAGCCAGGAGGTGTACGTCTTCACCCCGAAGGGTGACGTCATCCCGCTGCCGACCGGCTCGACGCCGGTGGACTTCGCGTACGCGGTGCACACCGAGGTGGGGCACAAGTGCATCGGGGCGCGGGTCAACGGCAAGCTGGTGCCGCTGGAGTCGACGCTCTCCAACGGCGACGTGATCGAGATCTTCACCTCGAAGTCCGACACCGCCGGCCCGACGCAGGACTGGCTGGGCTTCGTCAAGAGTCCCCGGGCGCGGACGAAGATCCGTCAGTACTTCAACAAGGAGCGGCGCGAGGAGGCGATCGAGGCCGGCAAGGACGCGATCGTCAAGGCGATGCGCAAGCAGGGCATGCCGTTGCAGCGGATGCTCACCCCGGACGCGCTGATGTCGATCGCCCGGGACCTGCACCTCGCCGACGTCGCCTCGCTCTACGCCGCGGTCGGCGACAGCCAGGTCTCCGCCCAGTCGGTGGTGCAGAAGCTGATGGCCGCGTACGGCGGCGAGGAGGGCGCGGCGGAGGACATCGCCGAGACCGCCGTCGCCACCCGGCCGCCGCGCAGCCGGCAGAGCAGCGCCGATCCGGGCGTGGTGGTCCGCGGGGTCAGCGACGTCTGGATCAAGCTGGCGCGGTGCTGCACGCCGGTCCCGCCGGACTCGGTCTTCGGCTTCGTCACCCGCTCCGGCGGGGTGAGCGTGCACCGCGACGACTGCGCCAACGCCGAGGACCTGCGGGCGCAGAGCGAGCGGGTGGTCGAGGTGAGCTGGAAGCTGACCTCCGCCTCGACGTTCCTGGTCGCCATCCAGGTCGAGGCGCTGGACCGGCACAAGCTGCTCGCCGACGTCACCCGGGTGCTCTCTGACGAGCGGGTCAACATCCTCTCCGCCACCGTCACCACCACCCGGGACCGGGTCGCGGTGAGCCGGTTCAGCTTCGAGATGGCCGACCCGAAGCACCTCGGGCACCTGCTGGCCGCGGTCCGCAAGGTCGACGGCGTCTTCGACGCCTACCGCGTAACCTCCGGCGCCTGACCCCCCCTCCCCCCACCACCCCATGTTGATCATGAGGTTGGCGGCAGTGGTGGAGATCGACATCGCCGCTAACCTCATGATCAACGGCGTGGGTGGGGGCGGGAGCGGGGGAGTAGGGGAGTCGGGCGGATGGGGAAGCGCCCGCCGGCGGGGCCGGCGGGCGCTTCTTCGTGCGGGTGGGCGGGGTCAGCCCTGGGGGGCGCTCATGGTGAGCTTCTTGATGGTGATCTCCTTCTTCGGGTGACCACCGCCGGCCTGCTGGGCGAACGCCTTGTCGTCGCCGGCCGCCGCGACCTGCTTGACGATGTCCATGCCACCGGTGATGGTGCCGAGGACGGTGTAGTTCGGGTCCAGCGGCGAGTCGCCGTAGACGATGAAGAACTGGCTGCCCGTGCTGCCCGGCTGGCCGGAGTTGGCCATCGCGATCACGCCCTCCGGGTACGGGGGCCGCTTGTCGGTGGGCAGGTTCTCCTCGGTGAGCCGGAAGCTCGGGCCGCCGGTGCCGTCGGTCTCCCGCCAGCCCTTGCCGGTGGCGCTCGGGTCACCGCACTGGAGCACCTTGATGCCCTCGGTCACCAGCCGGTGGCACTTGCTGTTGTCGAAGAAGTTCTTCTCGGCCAGGTGGGTGAAGCTGCCCGCCGTGCAGGGCACCGCGGCCCGGTCGACCTTGGCGGTGATCGGACCCAGGTTGGTGTCGATCGTCATGGTCTGCACGCCGGTATTCGACTGCTGCGCCGCCGGCAGCCCGACGTCCTTGATCTGCTTGGTCCGCTGGTCGGCCGGGACCTCCGTGAAGGCGCACTGCGCGAAGCCGGCCTCCGGCGCCGCGGTGTCGGTCTTGTCGTCGTCACCCAGGCTGGCGGCGAGCCAGACCGTCCCGGCGACCACGAGCAGCAGGGCTGCCGCGGCCCCCACGATCGCCTGCGTCTGCCGGCGCTTGCGGGCCTTCGCCGCGCGCTCGGCCATCTCCTTCTCGAGCCGGGCGCGGGCCGCCGCGCGCTGCCGCTCTCTGGTGGACGTCACGCCTGGATCCTCCTGGACTATGTCGGGCGCGGCCGGTGCCGCTGAGTGTGTGGTGCCGGGTCAGCCGGCGCTCGGGCTGGCCGACGGAGCGCCGGTCGCCGCGGGCGTCGCCGTCGGCGCCGAGGTGGCCTGCGCCACCGGCTCGCCGACGGTGAGGTTCTGGATCACCACGTCGGTCTTCGGCTTGACCTTGGCTCCGCTCCCATTGTCCACGGTCTCCAGGGCACCGATCTTCTCCACCACGTCGATCCCGCCGGTGATCCGGCCGATGATCGGGAACTTCGGGTCGGTGGTCTGGTAGTCCTTGAAGAAGATCAGGAACTGGCTGCCGTTGGCGCCCGGCGGGTTCGCGATCATCGCGACCGTGCCCTTCGGGTACGCCGGGGGCTGGCCCGGCGCCGGGCTGGCCGACGGGGAGGCCGACGGAACGGTCGGCACGTTCTCGTCGTAGAACGAGTAGGTCGGCCCGCCCAGACCGGTGCCGCTGGGGTCGCCGCAGCGCAGCGCGCCCTCGGCGGTGATCTCGTGGCACTTGGTGTTGTCGTAGAACGACCGGCTCGCCAGGTGGGCGATGCTGGCCGCGGCACAGGGCGCGGTGGCGAGGTCGAGCTCGGCCGTGATCGGCGCGCCCTGGTTGGTGGTGACGGTCAGCGCCCGGACGCCGGAGGTGGGCAGGCCGGTGGTGGCCGGGGTGCCCACGTCCTTGAGGTTGGTGTTGGCCGTGGCGTCCTGCGGGGTCCAGAGGCAGACCTCCTCGGCGGCGGTGTTCTGCTTCCCGTCGTCGTCGAAGGCGCCCAACGCCCAGGCCGAGCCGGCCACGATCAGCAGGAGGACGACGGCGGCGCCCACCCCGGCCTGGATCTGCCGGCGGCGCCGGGCCCGCGCGGCCCGCCGGGCCAACTGACGGTCGAGCTTGGCCCGCGCCAGTTTGCGCTGCCGGTCCCTGCTGGAAGCCACCCGTGCTCCCCTTCCTCTGCCCTGGTCGTCACGGCGCCTCGGGCGGCCCGCGCCCGGTCGGGCGGCACGTGCGCCGCGCCACACGCCCGCCAGAGTGTACGGCTACCGACTGGGAAAGTGGTGTACGAGGTCCGGGCTGCGCTGATCGGAGCGCGTCACTGTGCCGTACGGGGCCGGCGGGACGGATGCGCAGAACCGGGTCGCGCCGCCAGTTAGGCTGCTGACAGGGGATGTACAGCTCGACGGAAGGGGAGCGCCGTGCTCGTGGCCGGCTTTCCCGCGGACGCCTTCGGCACCAACTGCTACGTGGTCGCCACCGCGCCCGGGGAACAGTGCGTGGTGGTCGACCCCGGCATCGGGGTGCTCGACCGGCTCGACGCGCTGCTCGCCGAGCACCGCCTGCACCCGGCCGCCGTGCTGCTCACCCACGGCCACCTCGACCACACCTTCTCGGTGGCGCCGGTGCGCGGCGCGCGCGGCATCACCGCGTACCTGCACCCGGACGACCGGGAGATGCTCGCCGACCCGGCCAAGGGGCTGTCGGCCGACCTCACCGCGCTCTTCGGCGGGCGGCTGCCCTACAGCGAGCCGGAGGACGTCGCGGAGCTGACCGACGGGCTCACCCTGAACCTCGCCGGGCTGGAGATCACCGTCGACCACGCCCCGGGCCATACCGGCGGGTCGGTGCTGTTCCGGTTGCCGGGCGCCGGCTCGCCGTGGGAGGCGGAGCAGATCTGCCTCTCCGGCGACGTGCTGTTCGCCGGCTCCATCGGGCGCACCGACCTGCCGGGCGGCGACCTGCCGGCGATGCTCGCCAGCCTGCGGAGCAAGATCCTCCCGCTGGCCGACGACACCGTCGTGCTGCCCGGCCACGGCCCCACGACCACCATCGGCCGCGAGCGCGCGACCAACCCGTACCTCCTCGAGGTGGCGGACGGCGACGGCGCGCGACCGGCCGCTCCCAGCCGAGGCTGGTGACCCCCGCCCGCGTCGCACGCGGGCCCACGACCTGACCGCGGTCCGCGCGGACCGCCAAGGAGTACGCCATGAGCAAGCCCACGCCCATCTCCGGCTTCCCGGAGTGGACGCCGCCGCAGCGGATGATCGAGCAGTACGTGCTGGACCGGATCCGCGGCACCTTCGAGCTGTACGGGTTCGCCCCGCTGGAGACCCGCGCGGTGGAGCCGCTGGACCAGTTGCTGCGCAAGGGGGAGACCTCCAAGGAGGTCTACCTGATCCGCCGGTTGCAGGCCGACGCCGACCCGACCGGCGACGACTCGCTCGGCCTGCACTTCGACCTGACCGTGCCGTTCGCCCGGTACGTGCTGGAGAACGCCGGCAAGCTGCAGTTCCCGTTCCGCCGCTACCAGATCCAGAAGGTGTGGCGGGGCGAGCGGCCGCAGGAGGGGCGCTACCGGGAGTTCCTCCAGGCCGACATCGACATCGTCGACCGGGACACCCTCGCGGCGCACCACGAGGCGGAGATGCCGCTGGTCGTCGGCGATGCGCTGCGCTCGCTGCCGATCCCGCCGGTGAAGATCCAGGTCAACAACCGCAAGGTGTGCGAGGGCTTCTACCGGGGGATCGGGCTCACCGACCCGGAGGCGGCGCTGCGCGCGGTGGACAAGCTCGACAAGATCGGCCCGAACCGGGTCGCCGAGCTGCTGGCCGAGACGGCCGGGGCGAGCGAGGCGCAGGCCAAGGCGGTCCTGGCGCTGGCCGAGATCTCCGCGCCGGACGCCTCCTTCGCCGACGCGGTGCGCGCCCTCGGGGTGACCGACCCGCTGCTCGACGAGGGGATCGAGGAGCTGGTCCGGGTGGTGGAGACCGCCGCCGAGCACGCCCCCGGCCTCTGCGTGGCCGACCTGCGGATCGCCCGCGGCCTGGACTACTACACCGGCACCGTCTACGAGACCCAGTTGGTCGGCTACGAGCGGTTCGGCTCGATCTGCTCCGGCGGCCGGTACGACAACCTGGCCAGCGCCGGCGCGGTCCGGTTCCCCGGGGTGGGCATCTCGATCGGGGTGACCCGGCTGCTCGGCCTGCTCTTCGGCGCGGGCGCGCTGTCGGTGTCGCGGGACGTGCCGACCTGCGTGCTGGTCGCGGTGACCAGCGAGGAGCAGCGCGGGGTCAGCAACCGGGTGGCCGAGGCGCTGCGGTCCCGGGGCGTCCCGACCGAGGTGTCGCCGAGCGCGGCGAAGTTCGGCAAGCAGATCCGCTACGCCGAGCGGCGGGGTATCCCGTACGTCTGGTTCCCCGGGGCCGACGGGGCGGCCGACGAGGTGAAGGACATCCGCTCCGGCGAGCAGGCGCCCGCCGCGGCGGGCACGTGGACGCCGCCCCCGGCGGACCTCAAACCGCTGGTCGGCTGAGACACCACTGGCGCGTCCGGCCGCAGGGACCTACGGTAGCGTAAGTTACGCCACCGTAGGGAGATCCTTGTGACCGCACTGAGCCAGACCGCCCTGCTCGTCGAGCTGGAGCCGGTGGTCGAGCGCAACCTCGACCGGCACCTCTCGATGGCGAAGGAGTGGTTCCCGCACGAGTACGTGCCGTGGAGCGAGGGGCGCACCTTCGACGGCCCGCTGGGCGGCGAGGCGTGGTCCGAGGCCGACTCGACCGTCCCCGAGGTGGCCCGGACCGCGCTGATCGTCAACCTGCTCACCGAGGACAACCTGCCCTCGTACCACCACGAGATCGCCACCCTCTTCGGCCGCGACGGTGCCTGGGGCACCTGGGTGCACCGGTGGACGGCCGAGGAGGGGCGGCACGGCACGGCCATCCGGGACTACCTGACGGTGACCCGGGCGGTCGACCCGGTCGCGCTGGAGCGGGCCCGGATGACGCACATGTCGGCGGGCTACGTCAACGTGCACGACGACGAGGTGCTGCACTCGCTGGCGTACGTGTCGTTCCAGGAGCTGGCCACCCGGATCTCACACCGCAACACCGGCCGGGTCACCGGCGACCCGGCCTGCGAGGCGCTGCTGGCCCGGGTCGCCGCCGACGAGAACCTGCACATGGTCTTCTACCGCAACCTGCTGGCCGCCGCCTTCGAGCTGGCGCCCAGCCAGGCGATGCGGGCGGTCGCGGACGTGGTGGCCGACTTCCAGATGCCCGGTGTCGGGATCGAGGGCTTCGCCCGCAAGTCGGTGGCGATCGCCCTCGCCGGCATCTACGACCTGCGCCAGCACCGCGACGAGGTGCTGGCGCCGGTGCTGCGGCAGTGGGACGTCTGGAACACCACCGGCCTGGACGCCGACGGCGAGGCGGCCCGCGAGCAGCTTGCCCGCCAGCTCGACGACCTGGAGCGGGCCGCCGCCCGGTTCGAGGAGAAGCGCGACGCCCGCCGGGCCCGGCTCGCCGCCACCCGCTGACCGTCCCACCCCGCCGCCCGCCCCGGCACTCCGGACGCGGCCGTCGCTGGCTCTCTCGACGACGACCGCGCCCGAAGCGGCCCTTGCCCCCGCTTCCTCTCGGCGATCTTGCGCTTCGCGCCCCGGCGAAACGCGCATTCCGCGCGGATCGGCGGCCGGAACGGCAAGATCGATGGGACCGGGTGGGGGTCAGACACCCCAGGAGCTGAGGTGTCAAGCAGCAGTGGGTAGGGCGGTGCGGTGTGACCAGGCGGTGGCCTGGT
>NZ_JBRIQN010000037.1:0-67599 GCF_052981855.1 Micromonospora sp. LZ34 | reverse complement strand
CCCCGGCGCCGGACAGTCCCGACGTGACCCCCGCCGCCCACACCAGGCGGCGCGAGGATCAGTTGGCCCGCGGAGGCCCGCCCCACCATGTCGTGGGGAGTCGCTCACCGTTCACGGTGAGGATAGACAACACCACCGGACACCCGGTGAACGTTAGTGGACACCGCACTAGCTCGACAATTCACGGCCCGCCGGCCGCCGGCCCGTACGTCGAACGCCGCCTCCCGGCCGGTGGGCCGAGGGCGGCGTCCGCTGGTCGGGCCGTCAGCCGCGCTCGGAGATGGCCTCGATGAGGTCACCCACCGGGCGCTCCGGCAGCGAGCGGGCCACGTCGGCGACGGCCACGATGCCGACGAGCTCGTGCCCGTCGATCACCGGCAGCCGGCGCACCTTGTGCTGCCCCATGGTGCGCAGGATCTCGGCCGCGTCGTCGTCCGCGCCGATCGTCACCGCCTTTCCCTGGGCCAGCTCACCCGCGGTGACGCTGCCCGGGTCGCGGCCCTCGGCGAGCACCTTCACCACGATGTCGCGGTCGGTCAGCATGCCCTTGAGCCGGTTGTCCTGGCCGCAGATCGGCAGCGACCCGACACCGAGCTGGGCCATCTGCTTGGCGGCGGTGCGGAGGTCGTCCTGCTCACGGACGCAGGTCACGTCGTTGGTCATGATGTCGCGTGCGGTCGGCATTGGCATGACACCTCACTTCCGGGGGGTTGTTGCTGTTTCTCCTACCCCGGTCGGCGCCGGCCATGCACGGACCGTCGCCGTCGGGGCACCGAGGGCCTGACCGGACAGACTGGGCCGGTGCTGATCATGACGGAACGGCTCACCATCGCACCGGCTGTGCCCGCCGACCTGCCGGCACTGCAGCGCACCTGGACCGATCCGCTGGTCCGCCGGCACCTGGGCGGTCCACTGTCACCGGAGGCGGCGGCGCGACGGCGGGCCGCCGCCGACCTGTCCGGCACCTTTTCGGTACGCGCCGAGGACGCCACCGTCGGCTTCTGCTTCCTTGGGCCGTCACCGCACCGGCGACGTCGAGTTGTCATACACCTTCCTGCCCGAACACTGGGGACGTGGCTACGCGTACGAGGCCTGTGCCGCCGTGCTCGACGCCGCCTTCGACACGGACCGGGGCCTGGCGCGGGTGGTGGCGGTGACCCAGGTGGTCAACGTGCGCTCCCGCCGACTGCTGGACCGGCTCGCCATGGTGGCCGTCGAAAAGTTCGTCGAGCACGGTGAACCCCAGGTCATGTACGCCGCGACCCGGCCATGCCCGCGCCTCGGCCCGTCTGAGTCCGCGGCGTCCACACCCCTTGCCGCTCAATTCGTCACACCCATCAGGCAGGTTGGCCGCTACCGACCAGGGCCGGTGCAGCATCGGCCTCACAAACCTGGAGAGAACCGTGACGGTCACCGCCGATGATCTCGACGAAGCCTTGTCCAGCGTTGTTGCCAGCCTCCGGCCGGCGACCGGCCTGGACTGGTTCGCGCGAGCAGGCAGCCTGGAGTGGGACTGCTGGCACACCGCCGAGCACATCGGCGATTGCCTGATATCGTTCGCCGGCCAACTCGTGGCCCGTCCGGAGAAGCGGTTTGTGCGCTTCATGGCGAACGCTGACAAGGACGCCTCCCCGGCAGAGGTGCTGGAGTTCGCCGAGGTGGGTGGCCGCATCCTGGCAGCCACCGTACGCGCGTCCGGACCGGACGTTCGGGCCTACCACCCCATGGGTCGAGCCGATCCGGAGGGCTTCGCCGCCATGGGGTGCGTGGAGACATTGCTGCACGGGGAGGACATCGCCCAGGGCCTCGGCCTTGCCATCGATCCCCCGCGTGAGGTGTGCGCCCGGGTACTCGCTCGACTGTTTCCAGAAGCGGCGCAGGAACTGGCCGCCGTCGACCCGTGGGCGGCGCTGCGGTGGTCCACCGGCCGGATCCAACTGCCGGGACGTCCGCAACTGAAGGAGTGGCGCTGGCGGGGTGCGCCGGACGTGTCACCCAACATCCGACACCGATCCGTAACGCGTCATGTGGAGCCCGACATCTGCCGGCTGCCGGTGTCGGGTCTCAGGACCTGTGTGACAGAACAGTCTCAAGACATGGGTGACACTTCCGGCTAGCCGGGTGGTGACGGCGGCTCGGACGGGTGTCTGCGGGCGCGGGCTGCGTCGGATATGGCGATCCCGGTCAGGACGAGGGCAGCAGCGGCGGCGACCACGACTGGCGGCAGGGGGAGCATCGCCGGTGACAGGGCGGCCAGCGCAAGGACGCCGATCGGTCGGGACCGGGACACGCGGCCGAATACCGCGTGCTCGAAGCGGGCGCGCCCGGCCAGGTACAGCGCGGGTCCGCCGAGGATGACGGCGATCCAGGCCGGTGGGGTGTGCCCGAGTGGATGGGCGATGACAAGTTCGTCGCCGACGGCTGCAGCGACCACGCCGGCCACCATGGCCAGGTGGGCGTATGACGCCGATCGGGCGAGGCGAACCGGGTCGGCGGACACGGCAATCGCTTCCGCCAGGACTTGCCCAGCGCGGTAGATGTAGATCCGCCACAGCAGCACGGTGGTCGCGATCGACACTGCGAACGCGGCGGCCCTGTCCGGCGCGAAGCCGCTGCTGCTCAGCGCCAGTCCGGTAACGAGGATCAGCTCGCCGAGCGCGATGATGAAGAACTGCCGGTAGCGCTCGGCCAGGTGCTCGCCCGAGATCACAAGGTCTTGGCTGGGCGTACGGCCCGCCCCCGGGGTGGGGAAGCCGATTCTGCCTGCCGTGTGGTCAAGGACCACCGCGAGTGCCCACAACGCGCCACGCGCCGTACCGTGCACGAGCGCCCCCGCGATCCACGGCAGCGCCGACAGGCCGTACCAGAACAGCCCGCGCACGCCGGCGCGCTGCAGCTCGTGGCCACGCAGTACGGCCACGAGGACGAGCCCGCGGCCGAGCTGGACGGCGACGTAGGCGCCCACGAAGATCAGGCCCGTGTCGCCGAATGCCTCGGGCACCGCGGCCGCCATCACCAGGCTGCCGACCATGGTCGCGATGACCAGCGCCTGGATTACCGGTCGTTGCGGGTCCGTCCGGTCGGTTAGCCACGCGGTGCTGGACCAGACCCACCAAACGGCCCCCAACAGCACCAGCGTCCGGAAGGCACCGCTCCACCCGAGATCCTCGGCCAGGCCGCGCGAGAGCTGAGCGAGCGCGAGGACAAACACCAGGTCGAAGAAGAGTTCCAGGAACGTAGCCCGCTGTGGATCCCCGGCTTTCCGCGCCAGCTCGGCCGCCCTGCTCGTCGTCATCGGCTCGCCCGTTCTGCCAGCTCTGCTCCAGGTTTGGGGGCATTCTGACACACGGCAGCGGCGGTGACCGCGGACGTGCTGCCGTGGACTGGATCGAGCGACCCGCGTTACACGGACGGGCGACGGTCGAGGACGATGAGTTCCTTCCATCCGTCGCCGTGGATCGGATTACCTCGTCGACCTTGGCCAAGCGTCGCCAAAGACGATCCTCAATCCGGAGGGAAGGCGATCGAGGATGAGAACAGGCCGTGACCAGGCCAGATGGTGTGGTGGAGCCCAGGGGACTCGAACCCCTAACCCCTGCCTTGCAAAGGCAGTGCTCTGCCAGTTGAGCTAGGGCCCCGCGGGCGGGCGGTGCCGCCGGGTGCTGGCAGTGACGAGCGGGATCAGCGCAGGTCGGGGGCGGTGGTCGCCTCGTGCCAGAGCGCGCGCTCGTCGTTGGAAGCCTTGACCTTCTTGGCCACGACGGCAGCCACCCCGACGACGCCGGCCAGAATCAGAAGCTTCTTGAACATGGGGCTACCCCTCGCGCTCGACGGCCGTCGGACGGTGTGCGGTGGGGCTAGCTGGAATCGAACCAGCGACCTCAGAGTTATCAGCTCTGCGCTCTAACCGACTGAGCTATAGCCCCGCGTAGCGACGAGCAAGGTTAACCCATCGGCCCAGCCGGCCCCAAATCGGGGCCCTGGGTCGTGCGGCGCGCTCCCGTCGCCCTGTAGAACGTACCGGAGTGCGGGACGCCGGAGCGACCGCTTTCGCGGTGCCCCGGCGTCCCGGTCGTCGTTCAGTCCCGCTCGGCGAGGGTCAGCTCGATCCCGCCGACCAGGTCGGCGCAGACGTTGTAGACGAACGCCCCGAGCGTGGCGAGCGCCGTGAACAGCACGACGTTGACCAGGCCGATCAGCGCCGAGCTGAGGATCACACCCTTGGCGGTGATCTGGAAGCCGCTGGCGCTCTGCCCGCCGCCGGCGTTGACCAGGTCGGTGAGGCTGTCGTTGACGCTGGCGAAGACGCCCATCGCGTCCAGCGCCAGGTAGAGCACCGAGGTGGCGACCACCACCACGATGAAGAGCACCACGGACACGGCGAAGGCGAACTTCATCACGGACCAGGGGTCGATCCGCTTGAGGTTCAGCCGGGCCCGGCGCGGCCCGCGCGACGCGGCCGAGCTGACCGACGTACGCGCGGCGCGTACCGCGTCACCCACCCGCGCGGCCCCGACGGCGGCCGCGCCGCTGATGCCCGGCGGCAGCCCGCCGCCGTTGGGCCGACCGCTGCCGCCCGGGCGGCCACCGTCCGGTTGCGGCCTCGCGCCCGGAGTGACCCGCGGCTGGGTGCCGGTGGCACCGGTGGCGGCGCCGGCCGACTGGCCCGCCCGTACGCCGATCGGCTGGGTGGTCGACGGCCGGTTCGCGGCCGCCGCAGCAGCCGCTGCCGGGGCGGGGTTGGGGGTGGTGCCGCCGGAACTCGGCTTCTCCACCGCCACCGTCTCGGTCTTGTCAGCCGGAGCCGCGTCGTCGCTCGGCTTGTCCGGCGGCGGCGTCATCCCGGGAGCCCGGGTGAATTTCGGGGCAGGCGCGTCGGCGGGGACCGTCGCCCGGCCCACGGCCGCGCGGCCGGTCGCTGGTGTGCCGCTCTTCGCGGCCTCCTCGTCGACCGGGTTGGCCGAGGTCCCCGTGTTCCCCGACTTCGCCTGTGTCTCCGTCATTCAACTAGTCCTGTTCGTCAGGCTCGTCGGCATTGCGAGCAATCGCCACGATAGTCACGCCGTCCGGGAGGTCCATCAACTTGACCCCCATTGTGTTCCGGTCACGCGTACGGCGTACAGGCTTCACCGGAGTCCGGATGACACCACCGTTGCTGGTGATGGCGAACAGCTCGTCGTCCGGGTCGATCACCACCGCACCGACCAGACCACCACGACGTTCGGTGATCTTCGCAGTCAGCACGCCCTTACCTCCCCGGCCCTGCACCGGGTATTCCTCGATCGGGGTACGTTTCGCGTACCCACCGTTCGTGGCCACCAAAACGTCCAGGCCCTCCCGGACCACCTCCATGGCCAGCAGCACGTCGTCCTCGCTGAACCGCATGCCGATCACGCCCGAGGTGGCCCGGCCCATCGGCCGCAGCGCCTCGTCGCTGGCGTTGAACCGGATCGCCTGCGCGTTCTTGGAGACCAGCAGCAGGTCCTCGGTCGGGGCGACGAGCGCCGCCCCGACGAGCTCGTCCTCGTCGCGCAGGTTGATCGCGATGATGCCGCCGGAGCGGGGGGAGTCGAACTCCTCGAGCCGCGTCTTCTTCACCAGGCCGTTCTTCGTGGCCAGTACCAGGTAGGGGGCCACCTGGTAGTTCGGAATCTCGATGATCTGCGCGATCTGCTCGTCCGGTTGGAAGGCGAGCAGGTTGGCCACGTGCTGGCCCTTGGCCACCCTACTGGCCTCCGGCAGCTCGTACGCCTTGGCCCGGTAGACCCGGCCCTTGTTGGTGAAGAACAGGATCCAGTCGTGGGTGGAGCAGATGAAGAAGTGGCTGACGATGTCGTCCTGCCGTAGCGAAGCGCCGCTGACCCCCTTGCCGCCGCGCCGCTGCGAGCGGTAGAGGTCGACCTTCGTCCGCTTGGCGTAGCCGGTCCGGGTGATCGTGACCACCACGTCCTCGCGGGCGATGAGGTCCTCCATCGAGACCTCGCCGTCGAACGGCACGATCTGGGTCCGCCGGTCGTCGCCCCACTTGGCGACGATCTCGCCCAACTCCTCGGAGACGATCCGCCGCTGCCGCTCGGGCTTGGCGAGGATGTCCTTGAGGTCGGCGATCTCCACCTCCAGCTTGGCCAGGTCGTCGAGGATCCGCTGCCGCTCCAGGGCGGCGAGCCGGCGCAGCTGCATGTCCAGGATCGCGGTGGCCTGGATCTCGTCGATCTCCAGCAGCCGGATCAGGCCCTGCCGGGCGTCCTCGACCGTGGGCGAGCGCCGGATCAGGGCGATCACCTCGTCCAGCGCGTCCAGCGCCTTGGCCAGACCGCGCAGGATGTGCGCCCGCTCCTCCGCCTTGCGCAGCCGGAACGCGGTCCGCCGGCGGATCACCTCGATCTGGTGCTCGACGTAGTAGCGGATGAACTGCGCCAGGTTGAGCGTGCGCGGCACCCCGTCGACCAGGGCCAGCATGTTGGCGCCGAAGGTCTCCTGGAGCTGGGTGTGCTTGTAGAGGTTGTTCAGCACCACCTTGGCGACCGCGTCGCGCTTGAGCACGAGCACGATCCGCATGCCGGTACGTCCGGAGGACTCGTCGCGGATGTCGGCGATGCCGCCGAGCTTGCCCTCCTTGATCAGCTCGGCGATCCGCTCGGCCAGGTTGTCCGGGTTGACCTGGTAGGGCAGCTCGCTGACCACCAGCGCGGGGCGACCACGCTTGTCCTCCTCGACCTCCACCACGGCACGCATCCGGATCGAGCCACGGCCGGTCCGGTACGCGTCCTGGATGCCGGACTGGCCGACGATCAGGCCGTAGGTGGGGAAGTCGGGGCCCTTGACGATCCCGAGCAGCGCTTCGAGGGTGGTGGCCTCGTCGGCCTCCGGGTTCTCCAGGCACCACTGCACGGCCGCGCCGATCTCGCGCAGGTTGTGCGGCGGGATCTTG
Source organism: Micromonospora sp. LZ34 (assembly GCF_052981855.1). Lineage (NCBI taxonomy): Bacteria > Bacillati > Actinomycetota > Actinomycetes > Micromonosporales > Micromonosporaceae > Micromonospora > Micromonospora sp. LZ34. The sequence continues at coordinate 60,668 of NZ_JBRIQN010000037.1, read as the reverse complement.
GTGGCCATGCCGACCGCGATGCCCTCGGAGCCATTGATCAGCAGGTTGGGGATCCGCGACGGCAGGATGGTGGGCTCCTTGGCCCGGCCGTCGTAGTTGTCCTGGAGGTCGACGGTGTCCTCGTCGATGTCCCGCAGCATCTCCATGGCCAGCGGGTCGAGCTTGCACTCGGTGTACCGCATGGCGGCGGCCGGGTCGTTGCCCGGCGAGCCGAAGTTGCCGTTGCCGTCGACCAGCGGGTAGCGCAGCGACCAGGGCTGGGCCATCCGGACCAGGGCGTCGTAGATCGCCGAGTCGCCGTGCGGGTGGAACTGACCCATCACGTCGCCGACCACCCGGGAGCACTTCACGTAGCCGCGGTCCGGCCGGTAGCCGGAGTCGAACATCGCGTAGAGGATCTTGCGGTGGACCGGCTTGAGCCCGTCCCGCACGTCCGGCAGCGCCCGCCCGACGATGACGCTCATCGCGTAGTCGAGGTAGGAGCGCTGCATCTCCACCTCGAGCCCGACCGGTTCGATCCGGTCGTGCGCGACGACGGCGCCGATGGTCTCGGGGACCTCGGGCTCGTTCGGTGTGGACTCGGGGGAATCGGTCACTGTATACCCTTATCAGACTCAGAGTCGTTTTCGTGCTGTGGATAACGGCTGTGGAAACCGGCCAAGCTGTGGATAACTCTGTGGATCGGCGGGTCGGCCGGTGGATGCCCGGCCGGCCCGCCAATGGCACTCAGATGTCCAGGAACCGGACGTCCTTGGCGTTGCGCTGGATGAACGATCGGCGCGCCTCGACGTCCTCACCCATCAACACGCTGAACAACTCGTCGGCGGTTGCCGCGTCGTCGAGCGTGACCTGACGCAGCGTACGGGTCGCCGGGTTCATCGTGGTCTCCCACAGCTCCGGATAGTTCATCTCGCCCAGGCCCTTGAACCGCTGGATGTCGTCCGGCTTGGCGTTCGGCTTCTTCTGCTGGCGCAGCGCGATCAGCCCGTCGCGCTCCCGATCGGAGTACGCGTACTGCGCGTCGTCGCCCTTCTTGTTCCACTTGATCTTGTAGAGCGGCGGGGCGGCCAGGTAGACGTGCCCCAACTCCACCAGCGGACGCATGAAGCGGAAGAGCAGGGTGAGCAGCAGCGTCTGGATGTGCTGGCCGTCGACGTCCGCGTCGGCCATCAGCACGATCTTGTGGTAGCGCAGCTTCTCGATGTCGAAGTCGTCGTGGATGCCGGTGCCCAGCGCGGTGATCAGCGCCTGGACCTCGTTGTTCTTCAGCACCCGGTCGATCCGGGCCTTCTCCACGTTGAGGATCTTGCCGCGGATCGGCAGGATCGCCTGGGTCCGCGGGTCGCGCCCCTGCTTCGCCGAGCCGCCGGCCGAGTCGCCCTCGACGATGAACACCTCGGACTCTCGCGGGTCGGTGGACTGGCAGTCGGCCAGCTTGCCCGGCATCGAGCCGGACTCCAGCAGCGACTTGCGCCGGGCCAGCTTGCGTGCCTGCTGGGCGGCGATCCGGGCCCGGGCGGCCTGGGACGCCTTCTGGATGATGATCTTCGCCTCGGCTGGGTTCCGGTCGAACCAGTCCACCAGCCACTCGTTGCAGACCCGCTGCACGAAGCTCTTCACCGGGGTGTTGCCGAGCTTGGTCTTGGTCTGGCCCTCGAACTGCGGGTTGGCCAGCTTGACCGAGATGATCGCGGCCAGGCCCTCACGGATGTCCTCGCCGGAGAGCTTCTCGTCGCCCTTGAGCAGCTTGCGGTCGGTGCCGTAGCGGTTCACCACGCTGGTCAGCGCGGCCCGGAAGCCCTCCTCGTGGGTGCCGCCCTCATGCGTGTTGATGGTGTTGGCGAAGGTGTAGACCGACTCGCCGTACGACTCGTTCCACTGCATGGCGATCTCGACCGACATGCCCTCCTCCTCGGCGCCGAACTCGACCACGGTCTTGTGGATCGGGTTCTTCGAGGCGTTGAGGTGCCGGACGAAGTCGGCGATACCGCCCTTGTAGCAGAAGGTGACCTCGCGGACCTTGCCCTCCTCGCCCTCCGGGACCCGCTCGTCGAGCAGGTGGATGGTGAGGCCGCGGTTGAGGAAGGCCATCTCCTGGAGGCGGCGGTAGATGGTCTGGAAGTCGAAGTCGACGGTCTCGAAGACGGTCGGGTCGGGCCAGAAGGTGACCGCCGAACCGGTGCGGTCGGTCGACTCGCCCTTCTCCAGCGGGGTCGGCTTGGAGTTGGCGTACTGCTGCCGCCACACGAAGCCGGACTTGTGGATCTCCACCGCCATCTTCGTGGAGAGCGCGTTCACCACCGAGACGCCGACGCCGTGCAGGCCGCCGGAGACCGCGTACGCCTTGCCGTCGAACTTGCCGCCCGCGTGCAGCACGGTCAGCGCCACCTCGACACCCGGCTTCTTCAGCTTCGGGTGCAGGTCGACCGGGAAGCCCCGGCCGTTGTCGGTGACCCGGACCCCGCCGTCGGCGAGCAGCACCACGTCGATGGTGTCGCAGTACCCGGCCAGCGCCTCGTCCACCGCGTTGTCGACGACCTCCCACACGAGGTGGTGCAGACCGCGCTCGCCGGTCGACCCGATGTACATACCGGGCCGCTTGCGGACCGCCTCCAGACCCTCGAGAACGGTGATCGACTCTGCGCCGTACTCCTGCTTGTCCTGCGCTGCCACCCTCGGCCACTTTCTCGCACCCTCCGCGCCTGGTGGCGCGTCGGGCGCGGGTTCGGCGGACAGGGACGCGACGTCGGCACGCGGACCGGCACCGGGGACAATTCCGGGGTACGGGTCGAACGCGCCGGTCGCCGCGGTTGCCCGCGGATCGCGATCGGCTCAACCCGACGTGGACAATGATCGCGGGCCATACCGGGCCCGTGTCTCGTCGCTCCCCACCGGGTCTTCGTCTCAGCGTCAATCTTACTGTGCGCGGCCGACTAAACCACCACTCGGCACCCCCGCGGGACGGCTGAGAATGCCGTAGCCGGCCGAATCGCGCTGTCTGCGACTCCCCCTACACGCCTGCCCCAGATCGGGGGCGGCGCCGCCCGACGGCCGGGGTGCACCGACCTCGCGGGCCGGCCCGCCATGTCATAGGTTTGCGGCGCCGCCGGCACCGGCCTTGATCTTTCCCTGCCGGAACCGGACGATCTACCCGATCGACCCGACTCGTGCTGCAAAGAGGTGACGCCAGATGGGGCTGGACAACGTCGCGGTGCACTGGCCGCGTACCGGCCGCTTCTACGACCCGGTCGCGCCGGCCGAGTTCGTGGACTTCGGCGAGATCGTCGACATGCCGCGGATCTCCGCGCCGACCGCCGCGCTGGCCGAGTTGATCGCCAAGACCGGCACGGTCCGGGCGACCGCGTACACCGAACTGATCGACCTGCTGCTCGGCCTGGAAGGTGTGCTCTACGCCACGGACGCCGCGGCCGAGGACGAGGATCCGGTGATCGACCCGGACGGCTGCGCCTGGATCGCCGGCGGCATCGAACGGTTCGTCGCCGGGCACCGCGAGCATGGCGAGACGGTGACCTTCGACTCGGTCAGCGAGGTGCTGCGCTCCCTGCTCGCCGACGGCCGCCTCGCCGAGCAGCAGTTGCGCTGGCTGGACAGCCGGCTCGACGCGCTGCGCGACGAGAGCGGCGCCCCGCCGCAGTGGAACTTCACCTGCGCCGAGCTGAGCGTGCTGGCCGCCTTCTACCGCCGCTGCGCCGACCGCGGCTTCGCCGTCTACGCCGACGCCTGACCGGGGTGCTCCGGGCCGGCCGTCACGGCCCGGTTCGCCGCGGCAATCACCTCGGTCAGCACGGTGTGCAGGTGCCGCAGGTCCGCCAGCGGCAGCCCGAGCCGCTCCACGATCGCCGGCGGGATCTGCTCGGCGCGCGCCCGGAGGGCCTGGCCGCTGGCGGTGAGGGAGACGGCGAGGCTGCGTTCGTCCGCGACGTCCCGTTCACGCCGGACGTAGCCGGCGGCTTCGAGGCGCTTGAGCAGCGGTGAGAGCGTGCCCGGATCGAGCTGGAGCAGCCGGCTCAGCTCCCGGACGGAGAGCGGCGCGTACTGCCACAGCGCCAGCATGACCAGGTATTGCGGATGGGTCAGCCCCATCGGCTCCAGCAGCGGGCGGTAGACCGCGACGACGCCCCGCGCCGCGACGGAGAGCGCGAAGCACACCTGCTGCTCCAGCGCCAGGGGATCCCCGTCGAGCTGTTCGGACACGGCTGGACCTCCTCGTCGTCCTTGCGAGCCTACCAACGATTGGTGTACCAATTATTAGCGCACCAACTGTCACTGCGGACGCAGGAGAGGCCAGCCGATGAGCAAGGAGCAGCCGACCCCCAAGGGCCCCGGCGAGGGCGGCCGCCTGATGGCCTGGGCCTTTCGGCACCTGGCCGGCCCGCCGGAGGTGCAGGGCGCGGTGCAGGGCGGCTCGAACCACGCCCGGGAGGGCTGGAAGCAGGACCTGGAGCGGCGTAAGCAGTGGAGCCGCGAGCAGCGGGAACGCAAGCGCGCCGAGCGGGAGGCCCGGCGCGCCGGCGGCTGATCGTCAGCCGTACGTGTCCCGGGGGCCCCGGCCGCGGACCCGACGCGGCCCCCGCGACCAGGACGGTGCCGCGGGACCGTGGATGTGCAGCTTGCGCACCACGTTGTGGCCCACCTCGCGGCCGATCTGCTGCAACAGCGAGCCGGCGAGCAGGCGCAGCTGGGTGGCCCAGGCGGTCGACCGCGCCTCGACGGTCAGCTCGCCCTCCTCCAGCTTGACCGGGCGGCTGTGCTGGGCGACCTCCGCGCCGACCACCCGCTCCCAGGCGCCGAAGACCGTCGCCTCGGCGGCCGGCTGCTGCCAGCCGCGCGCCTTGACCAGCCGGTCGAGCACCGCACCGAGCGGCTGCGGGTCGCGCGGGTCCGGGCCCGGCCCGGAGTAGCCGCGCAGCCGCCGCTGCTGCCCGCCGGCGCCGTCGCCGCCGGTGGTACGCCGGCGGGTCCGCGCCGCCGTCTCCCGGCGGGCCCGGGCCGCGTCGAGCACCGCGCGGGCCAGCTCGGGCCCCGACGCACCGCCCTCGGCCGCCCCGGCCCCTGACCCGCCGTTCTCGGCCGCCGGTCCACGCGACGGCTCCGTCTCATCCGACACGTCGCACCGTCCCCTCGCCCACCTCGTACCGGGTGCCGCGCAGGGCCGCCGGCACGTCGTCATCCACCGCGCAGGTGACCAGCAGCTGGCTGGCCCCGCCGACCAGCTCCGCGAGCCGCTCCCGCCGTCCGGTGTCCAGTTCCGCGAAGACGTCGTCGAGCACCAGCACCGGCTCGATCCCGTCCGACCGGAGCAGGTCGTAGCCGGCCAGCCGCAGGGCCAGCGCGTACGACCAGGACTCGCCGTGGCTGGCGTACCCGCGGGCGGGCAGCGGGCCGAGGGTCAGCGTCAGGTCGTCCCGGTGCGGGCCGACCAGCGTGGTGCCCCGCTCGATCTCGGCCGACCGGGACTCGGCCAGTGCCGCGGTCAGCGCCTCCGCCAGCACCGCCCGGTCGGTGGTCGGCTCGGGCAGCTCCACCGACGGCCGGTAGGCGATCGCGGCCGCACCCCGGCCGGCGGCCACCGCGTCGTACGCCTTGGTCACGTGCGGGGCCAGCGCGGCGACCAGCTCCAGCCGCCCGGCGAGCAGCTCGGCGCCGTGCCGGGCCAGATGGGTGTCCCAGACCGCCAGGGTGGAGAGGTCGCCGCCCCGCGAACCGCCCGTCTTGCGGGCCAGGTACGCGGTGCGCAGCAGCGCGTTGCGCTGCTTGACCACCCGGTCGTAGTCGGCGCGCACCCCGGCGTACCGGGGCTGGCGGTTGACCAGCAGGTCGTCGAGGTAGCGGCGGCGCTCGGCCGGGTCCCCGCGGACGAGTTCCAGGTCCTCCGGGGCGAAGAGCACCAGCCGCAGCGCGCCGAGCACGTCGCGGGCCCGGCGTGCCGGTGACCGGCCGATCCGGGCCCGGTTCGCCTTGCCGGGCACGATCTCCAGCTCGACCAGCAGCTCGCGCCCCTCGTGCAGCACGGCGCAGCGGATCACCGCCGAGCCGACGCCCATCCGCACCAGCGGGGCGTCCGTGGCGACCCGGTGCGAATCCAGGGTCGCCACGTAGCCGAGCGCCTCGACCAGGTTGGTCTTGCCGACGCCGTTCGGCCCCACCAGGACGTTCGCCCCCGGTTCGAGGTCGACGCCGACCCGCTCGTACGAGCGGAAGTCGACCAGTTCGAGCCGGCGGACGTACACAGGCGGCGAATACCGGTCAGCGCTTGCGCACGGCGTGCCCGCCGAACTGCTGACGCAGCGCGGCGACCGCCTTCATGGCCGGCGAGTCGTCCTGCCGGGAGGCGAACCTGGCGAAGAGCGAAGCGGTGATGACGTTCAGCGGCACGGCCAGCCGGACCGCCTCGTCCACCGTCCAGCGACCCTCGCCGGTGTCCTCCGTGTAGCCGCTCAGCTCGGTCAGCTCCGGGTCCTCGTCGAGGGCCCGGTCGAGCAGGTCGAGCAGCCAGGAGCGGACCACGGTGCCCTCGCGCCAGGACTTGAACACCCCGGGCACGTTGGTCACCAGCTCGGAGGCGGCCAGCAGTTCGTAGCCCTCGGCGTAGGCGTGCATCAGGCCGTACTCGATGCCGTTGTGCACCATCTTGGCGTAGTGCCCGGCGCCGACCGGCCCGGCGTGCACGAAGCCGAACTCGCCCGCCGGCTTGAGCGACTCGAAGATCGGCATGAGCCGCTCGACGTGCTCCTGGGCGCCGCCGACCATCAGCGCGTAGCCGTTCTGCCGGCCCCAGACGCCGCCGGAGACGCCGACGTCGATGTAGCCGATGCCGCGATCGTTCAGCCGCTCGGCCCGGGGCGCGTCGTCGCTGAACCGCGAGTTGCCGCCGTCGATGATGATGTCGCCCTCGCCGAGCACGTCGGCGAGCTGGTCGATGGTCGCGTCGGTGACCCCCGCGGGGACCATGACCCAGACCGCGCGCGGCGACTCCAGCTTCTCCGCCAGTTGCGCGAGGGAAGCGACGTCGCTCAGCTCCGCGTTGTGGTCGAAACCGACCACCTCGTGGCCGGCGGCGCGCAACCGCTCGCGCATGTTGCCGCCCATCCGGCCGAGTCCTACCAGGCCGAGCTGCATCTGCTCCTACCTCCGTGCGTTTTCTGGGGTCTTCTCTGCCGGTGCGATCAGCGGGACACGCGGATCGGCATGATGAGGTACCGGTACCCAGGGATGACCTCGCCATCCTCGCCCGACGGCGAAATCACCGCGGGCTTGAAGGCGTCGACGAACGAGAGCACGGCGTACTGGGCCCCGAGGTTGGCGAGGCCGTCGATCAGGTACTGCGGGTTGAAGCCGATGGTCAGCGGCTCGCCGGTGAAGGTGGCCTCCATCGCCTCGCTGGCCCGCGCCTCCTCGGTGCCGCCGGCCTCGACCACCAGGCCGTCGGCGCTGAAGCTGAGCAGCACCGGGGTGGTCCGCTCGGCGACCAGGGCGACCCGCTTGACCACCTCGACCAGGGCGCTGACCGGCACCCGGGCCTCGGCGTTGTGGCTGGCCGGGAAGAGCGAGCGCACCGGCGGGTAGTTGGCGCCGTCGAGCAGCCGGCTGGTGGTGCGCCGGGTGCCACCGGCGAAGCCGATCATGCCCTCGCCGGCGCCGCCCTGGGACAGCGCCATGGTGACCTCGCCGCCGAGCGGGCCGAGCGCCTTGGCGGTGTCGTGCAGCGTGCGCGCCGGCACCAGCGCGTTGAGGCTCACCTCGGGGTCGTCCGGGTTCCACTGCATCTCGCGCAGGGCGAGGCGGTAGCGGTCGGTGGCGAGCATGGCCAGCGTGCTGCCGGAGAGCTCGATCCGGACGCCGGTCATCATCGGCAGCGTCTCGTCCCGGCCGGCGGCGACGGCCACCTGGGCGACGGCGGCGGCGAACGCGGCCGCGTCGATCGTGCCGGCGCTCTCCGGCATCTCGGGCAGCGACGGGTAGTCCTCCACCGGCATGGTGGGCAGGGTGAACCGGGCGCTGCCGCAGACCAGTTCGAGGTGGGCGCCGACCGCGGCGATGTCCACCGGCTTGGCGGGCAGCGCCTTGGTGATCTCGGCGAGCAGCCGGCCGGAGACCAGGGCGGCCCCGTCGGCGTCCCCCTGCACCTCGACGGTGACCTGGCTGGAGACCTCGTAGTCGAACCCGGAGACCTGCAGGTTGCCGTCGGTGACCCGGAGCATCACACCGGCGAGCACCGGTACGGACGGCCGGTTGGGCAGGCTCTTCGCGGTCCAGGCCACGGCCTCGGCGAGCGCGTCGCGCTCCACTCGGAACTTCATCAATGCCTCCGCGTCGACGTCAGCGACAACTCTCTCATGCCGACCGCTGCCTGCAGACCCGCCTGACGGTGCGGGTACCCATCGCACCTTAGGGCGCGTGGGCATCGGCTGTGCGCCCGACCCCGTGGATTTCGGCGCCGGTCCGGCCGCCGACGGCGGTCTCCGGCCCGATCCACAGAAAGTCCAACGGTGATGATTGGTTTTTGTTCTTTTAGAAGAGATAACTCATCGTCTTCATCGCACCTGTGCAAACTGTGGAGAACCGGCGTCCGCGCAGGTCAGACAGGTTATCCACCGGTGGTTTCGCTGTGGAGAACCGGGGGTACAACCCGTGTCCCGATCCACAGGCCGCCCGGTCTACCGGGTTGTCCACGCTTGTCCACCGGTTGTCCACCGGTAATCCACCGACTTTCTCCCCAGGGCTGTGGACCGGCGACCGCGGCTCGACGGGCGTCATCCCCAGAACCTTCAACAGCCCGCCCACAGGCCGACCGTCCGCGGTGGACAACGAAGCGGTTGTCCCCAGGCGTCCACAGCGTCGTCCCCAGGGTTTCTCCACAGCCTGTGGGTAACCGGGTCCGGACGGAGCGTGGTTGTCCACCGGCGGTGGACAACGAGCTGTGGACAACGAGGCGGTGCGGTGGACGGTCACGGCCTCGATGCTGTGGTCTACACCTCGTCGAGGGTCAAGCCCGGGCGCGGAAAATCGTCGATGACGCGGGCCGGCGGCGATCTTCAGGTCGTCGCAGCGGCCGGGCGCGGCGTCCGGTGGCCGGGCACGGAAACGCCCGGCCAGGTTTCCCGGCCGGGCGGAGCAGCGAACGACGCGTACGCCTCAGGTGTTCTGCTTGATCCGGTTGGTCAGCTCGGCGATCTGGTTGTAGAGCGACCGGCGTTCGGCCATCTGCTGGCGGATCTTGCGGTCGGCGTGCATGACCGTGGTGTGGTCCCGGCCGCCGAAGGCCTGCCCGATCCGGGGCAGCGAGAGGTCGGTCAGCTCGCGGCACAGGTACATGGCCACCTGGCGGGCGTTGACCAGCACCCGGGAGCGGGAGTGCCCGCGCAGGTCCTCGAGGCTCACCCCGAAGTAGTCGGCCGTGGAGACCATGATCTGGTCCGCGGTGATCTCCGGCCCGGCGCCGTCCGGGATGAAGTCCCGCAGCACCTCCTCGGCCAGCGACAGCTCGACCGTCGAGCGGGTCAGGCTGGCGAACGCGGTCACCCGGATCAGCGCCCCCTCCAGCTCGCGGATCGAGTTCGACACCCGGGAGGCGATGAACTCCAGCACGTCCGGCGGGGCGTACAGGCGCTCCTGCGCGGCCTTCTTCTGCAGGATCGCGATCCGGGTCTCCAGGTCCGGCGGCTGGATGTCGGCGAGCAGGCCCCACTCGAACCGGGTCCGCAGCCGGTCCTCCAGGGTGGCCAGCTGTTTCGGCGACCGGTCGGAGGTGATCACGATCTGCTTGTTGGCGTTGTGCAGGGTGTTGAAGGTGTGGAAGAACTCCTCCTGGGTGCGCTCGCGGTTCTCCAGGAACTGGATGTCGTCGATCAGCAGGATGTCGACGTCGCGGTAGCGCCGCTGGAACGCGCTGGTCTTGTCGTCCCGGAGCGAGTTGATGAAGTCGTTGGTGAACTCCTCGGTCGAGACGTACCGCACCGACCGGGCGTTGCCGAGCGTCGTGGCGTAGTGCCCGATGGCGTGCAGCAGGTGCGTCTTGCCGAGCCCGGAGCTGCCGTAGATGAACAGCGGGTTGTACGCCTTCGCCGGCGACTCCGCCACCGCGACCGCGGCGGCGTGGGCGAACCGGTTGGACGAGCCGATGACGAACGTCTCGAACATGTACTTCGGGTTGAGCCGGTTCCCGCCCGCGTCGGCGGGCAGTCGCCGCTCGTCCCGGCCGCCGGGGCGGTGGTCCGCCCGTCCGGGGCCGCTGTCCGGGCCGCCGTCGCGGGGCAGCGCGCGGATCACGTGCTGGTCCCGGGGGGAGACCGCGTCCTGCGGGTAACGCGGCTCGTAGGGGCGGGCGTCCGTGCCGGGCGGGTCGAGCCGGGCGGTCTGCTCGTCGAAGCCGCGCCCGGGGGGCGTACGCCGGGACGGTACTGGGCGGTCGGCCCGCGGCGGCTCGGCGAACGCGGCGCTGAACAGCGCCTCCTGGCCGCCGGGGCCGGCCGGATCCGGCCGGGCGTCGGCCTGCTGCGCGCCCGCCGGCGGCTGGTCGAGCCGCCGCTCGGGGTGCGCCTGCTCGGGGATGAGCGGGGGGTGCTGCCGACCGGCGTCGACGCGGTCGTCGTCCCGGAGGTCGGTCGGTGCGCCGTCGAAGCCCGCCGGTGCGCCGAAGTCGACCGGCCCGCCGTCGTGATCGGCCCCGCCGGTCTCCGGGCCGGAGCGGTAGACGGTGCCGGCCGGACGGCCCGCGCCGTCCGTGGGCGCGCGTACGGTGACCGCCACCTGGATCGGGCGGCCGAGCCGACGGGTGAGCGCCTCGGTGATCGCCGGGCGCAGCCGCGACTCGATCACGTCCCGGGTGAACGCGTCCGGGACGGAGAGCAGCGCGGTGTCCTCGACGATCGCCCGCAGCCGGGTCAACCGCAGGTACGCCCGCTGCTGTGCTGAAATGATCTCGTCGGCGAGCTCGTCGGTCGTCGCCGTCCAGACCGCGGCGAGGTCGGTCGTACCGGTCACCGTCGTGCCACCCCCCTCGCCTCTGCTCCCGGACGCCGCCGTTCTCCCCCGGTCGGCCTCCCGGGCCCGCCGCACTCGACGGGTGGGCCCCCACCCACCCGAACGGCCGACCGGTCGTCATCCACAAGTTATCCACAGCCTGTGTACCGACCGATTGTGGCCGCCCACCGGACGCGGGCGGACCTGCCCCCTGCCTGAACGGGCGCTGAAGCGGGTTCACCGTGCCGAACGATTCACTACCGGGTCCGGTCTTGCCTGCCGACGACACCGGGACCCCCGACGCTGACCGCAATCGGGCACGGTAACAGCGTTGTCCACGCGCCATCAACCGGCGACGCGCGGCGGGCCTTGTCAACATCAGCGAAAACCGCCGCTTCGGTCGCCGATCTCCGCCCGGTTGGTGTGTTTGACGGTCATTGCCCCCCTGCGTAGGCTGGAGCGGCTGCTCTGTCGCCCTCTGCTAGGGTGATGGGTGCTTGCTGTCCGCGGTCGCTCCCCGCAACGCCGAGGGTCCCGCATCGCCGGGCAGCACCGATCGGGGCCACCGCCGAGGTGGCCCGGACCACCACACGACCCCGGGGGTCCCCTCGTCCGGGGCGTACGACAACGGAGAGCCTGACGTGAGCAAGCGCACCTTCCAGCCGAACAACCGCCGGCGCGCGAAGACCCACGGCTTCCGGCTGCGCATGCGCACCCGGGCCGGCCGCGCCATCCTTTCGACCCGTCGCGCCAAGGGCCGCGCCCGCCTGTCGGCCTGAGGCCGACCGGGTCCGGTCCGGGGGACGTGGGCAGTCGTGCTGGCGGCCGCACAGCGACTGCGGCGCAGCACTGACTTCGCCGCAGCGGTCCGGGGTGGCCGACGCGCCGGCCGCGGTGCCGTCGTCGTCCATCTGACCCAACCCACCGGGCCCGAACCCACGGCACAGACCTCGCCGAAGCCGGCGCGGGACGCCGGTGCGGAGCAGACCTCCGCACCGACCCGCGCCGGCTTCGTCGTGTCCAAGGCCGTCGGGCCGGCCGTGGTCCGCAACCGGGTCCGCCGGCGGCTGCGGCACCTGGTCCGCGAGCGGCTGGCCGACCTTCCGCCCGGGAGCACCCTGGTCGTACGCGCGCAGCCCGCCGCGGCCGAGGCGTCCTACCCGCGGCTCGGCGCCGACCTGGACGCCGCCATCGCCGCCGCGCGCTCGCCCCGAGGGCGGCGGTCCCGGTGAGCACCGGACCAGCCGCCCCCCGCCCCACCACAACGGGTGCCCGTGTGCTGACCGGGCCCATCATCGCGTACCGTCGGTGGATAAGCCCGGCTCTGCCGGCCCGCTGTCGGTTCTACCCGTCGTGCAGTGCGTACGCCCTCGAGGCGGTGGCCCGGCACGGCGCGCTCCGGGGAGCCGGCCTCACGGTCCGGCGGTTGTTGCGCTGCCACCCATTCCACCCAGGTGGACACGACCCGGTGCCGGAGCCGGTCGGTCGCCGACGTGCCGATGTGACTGGAGCCTGAGAATTGAGTCTCGACTGGATCTACTACGCGATTTCGTGGATCCTGCTGGCCTGGCATTCGGCCTGGGACGCCATCGGCGTGCCGGACGGCGCGGTGATCGGTACGAACTGGGCCTGGATCCTCGCCATCGTCTTCCTGGTGGTCACCGTCAGGGTGATCCTGTTCCCGGTCTTCGTCAAGCAGATCAAGTCCCAGCGGGCGATGCAGGCGCTCCAGCCTCAGGTGAAGGCGCTGCAGGAGAAGCACAAGGGTGACCGGGAGACGCTCCAGAAGGAGATGATGGAGCTCTACCGGAAGGAAAAGGCCAACCCGCTGATGGGCTGCCTTCCGATGTTCCTCCAGATCCCGGTCTTCCTCGGCCTCTTCCACGTGCTCCGCCGGCTCGACCCGGCCAACGGCGGCAAGACCCTCTACGGCTGGACGATCGGCCAGTTCGAGAGCGCCTCACAGGCGAAGCTCTTCACCGCGCCGATCGCCGGCAAGTTCGGCTCGACCGCCGAGGAGCTGGCCCGGCTCGGCGCCAACGGCACCACCGTCAAGGTCATCGCCGGCATCCTGGTCCTGGTCATGATGGGCACCACCTACCTGACCAGCCGCCAGATGATCCTCAAGACCGGCTGGGCGGAGGACCCGCAGCAGCGGATGATCCAGCGGCTGATGCTCTACGGCATCCCGCTGTCGCTCCTGGTCTCCGGCGCGATCTTCCCCATCGGTGTGATCATCTACTGGGTCACCAACAACCTCTTCACCCTCGGCCAGCAGCAGTGGGTGCTGCGCAAGTTCCCGCCGCCGCCGAACGTCAGCACCCGGCCGGGCGCCTCGACCTCGACCCGCGGCCCGGTGCAGCCGGCGAAGTCGGGCGGCCTGCTCGGCCGCGGCAAGCCGGCCGCCCAGGCGCCGGTGAAGCCCGCCGCGCCGAAGGTCGCCGCGCCGAAGCCGGGCGCCAAGCCGGTGAACCCGAAGAAGGGCCGTCCCGCCAAGCGGCAGGGCTGACCCGTCCGGGCCGCCGTCCGGGAGACCGGCGGCGGCCCGTTTCCGCACCGTGCAGCCGCCGTACGGCCGGCGCCGGAGCGGAACGGCCGCGCGGGACGCGGCCACGGGCGACACTGCCCTACAGACGTGCCCGTGGGCACCGGCGAGCTCCCGCCGGCCCCGGGAAACCAGCGGACCCGACGGTCCGGCCGAGCGAGTACGGAGATGAGACCGTGACGGACACCAGCATCCCCCGCGCCGACGAGTCACTGGACGAGGAGAGCCTCGCCCCCATTACGGCGGACGACGACACCGAGGCGGACGAGACCGAGGCCGAGGAGACCGAGGAGGGCCCGCGGGAGAAGAAGGCCGTGGGCGAGAGCGAGCTGTTCCGGCAGAGCGAGATCGCCGCGGACTACGTCGAGGGCCTGCTCGACATCCTGGACTACGACGGTGACATCGACGAGCTGGTAGCTGGCGGTCGGCCGGTGGTCGAGGTGGTCGGCGCCCGGCTGCAGAACCTGGTCGGGCAGCGCGGCGCCACCCTGGAGGCGCTCCAGGAACTGGCCCGCCTGGCCGTCTTCCGGCAGACCGGCTCGCCGAGCCGGCTGTTGCTCGACGTCGGCGGCTACCGCGCCACCCGCCGCAAGGAGCTCGCCGCGGTGGCCAAGAACGCGGTGGAGAAGGTCAAGGAGTACGGCGAGCCGGTGCGCCTGGAGCCGATGTCCGCGTTCGAGCGCAAGTGCGTGCACGACGTGGTCAACGCGATGAGCGGGGTGGAGAGCGAGTCCGAGGGTGTCGAGCCGAACCGGCGCATCGTCGTCCGGCCGGCGGACTGACCGCGTGACGAACGACGACACCACGGCCGGTGCCGTGGCCGGCCCGGGTGGCGCGCCGCCCGGGCCGTCGGCTGTCCGCCCCACGCCGTCGCCGGCCGACGCGGTGCTGCCGCCGGAGCTGGCCGGCGCCGCCCGTACCCTCTTCGGTGACCGGCTCGACCTGGCCGCCGCGTACGCCGAACTGCTGGCCACCGACGGCGTGGTCCGCGGCCTGATCGGCCCCCGCGAGGCACCCCGCATCTGGGACCGGCACCTGCTCAACTGCGCCGCTGTGGCGGAGCGGATCCCCGACGGCGCGGTCGTGCTCGACGTCGGCTCGGGCGCGGGACTGCCCGGCCTGGTGCTGGCGATCGCGCGGCCCGACCTGACCGTGACGCTGATCGAGCCGCTCGCCCGACGGACCTCTTTCCTGATCGAGGCCGTGCAGGGGCTCGGCCTCGCCAAGACGGTGCGGGTGTTCCGGGGCCGGGCCGAGGAGGCGGCGGCCGGCGGCACGAGTTCCGGCCCGCTGAGCGGCGACGTGGTCACTGCCCGCGCGGTCGCCCCGCTGGACCGGCTCGCCGCCTGGTGTCTGCCCCTGGCCGTGCCGGGTGGACGGTTGGTGGCGCTGAAGGGCGCGTCGGCCGGCGAGGAGATCACCGAACACGCCGCGGCGGTGGCGCGGCTCGGCGGTGGTGAACCGACGGTGCACCGGTGCGGCGAGGGTGTGCTCGACCCGCCGACCACCGTCGTGGAGATCGTGCGCGAGCGGGTGGTGGGGCCGGTCCGGCGGCCGGCCGCCAAGAAGTCCCGGGGCGGTCGGTCCCGCCGCCGCTGACCCGGCATCCGGCGGGTGCCGCGTCGTCGGCCGTCCTCGTCAAAGTCCTCGTCGAGCGCTTAACTCGACATCGTTCGATGCTTGTGGCGGTCACCGTGCCATGCGGAACCTCCCTGATCTGCCGCTCAGCTCGCCACTACCGGCTTCCCGCCCGGCACCCGGGTCGTTGAACCGGGCGGGAGGAGGGTGAGGGTTGCGAACCCGACGTGGACCCGCTGCGCCCGTGAGCCGTAGGCTGGCCGCGCGTCGATAGTGTGGAGCGGGCGGCACGGACGTACGGGTCCCGACCGCTCCCGCCGGGCCGGACGCTCGCGCGGTGCGATTACGCGTACGGCCGGGTATGACGGGGTGCGGACCGACCATCCGAAGCGGGCAGGGATGACAGGTGCATGACGACGGCAGGTACGACGATCCACGCGTGACGGGTCCAACGGGCGGTCCCGTTTCACGTGAAACCGGCTACCAGAGTTGGCCGCCCTCAGGGGCGTCCTCGCAGATCCCGTCGACCCGGCCGCCGGACTTCGAGTCCCTGGTACGCCGGGACCCGTCGGTGAGCGGGGCGGGGCAGGCTGTTCCGCGGACGCCCGGCGAGGCCCAGCCGGCTGGCGAGGGTGGGCGGGTCATCCCCATCCGCCGTAACGCGGCGGCTCGGTTCGAGCCGACGGTCCCGCAGCAGCCGACCCCCGACGCGGCGCCGGACGCGGCCCCTGCACCGGTCCCCGAGACGACAGCAGCGTTCGGGACCGCGCCTGTCGAGCCCGCGTACGTTTCACGTGAAACCCCGATGCGCGAAGAGGATGACCCACCGTTGGCTATGGAGGCGATGCGTGCCGTGCAGATCCTGAATCCCAGTGGCGAGGTGACAATGCCTCGGCCGGAGCGGACCCGGGTCATGTGCGTCGCGAACCAGAAGGGCGGCGTGGGCAAGACCACGACCACGGTGAACCTGGCGGTGGCGCTCGCCCTGCACGGCAACCGGGTGCTGGTGGTCGACCTCGACCCGCAGGGCAACGCCTCCACGGGGCTCAACGTGCCGCACCACACCGGCGTGCCGGACGTCTACGACTGCCTCATCAACAGCGTGCCGCTGGAGGAGGTCGCCCAGGAGGTCGAGGGCATCCCGAACCTGTGGTGCGTACCGGCCACCATCGACCTGGCGGGTGCGGAGATCGAACTCGTCTCGGTGGTCGCCCGGGAGTCCCGGCTGGCTCGCGCCATCACGGCATACCCCGGACACTTCGACTACGTCTTCATCGACTGCCCGCCGTCGCTCGGCCTGCTCACGGTCAACGCTCTGGTCGCGGCGCAGGAGGTGCTCATCCCGATTCAGTGCGAGTACTACGCGCTGGAGGGCCTCAACCAGTTGATCCAGAACATCAACCTGGTCCGCCAGCACCTCAACCCGCGGCTGGAGGTGTCCACGATCCTGCTCACCATGTACGACCGGCGCACCCGGCTGGCCGACGCGGTGGAGCAGGACGTCCGGAACCACTTCGGCGACAAGGTGCTCGAGGCGGTCATCCCACGTAACGTCCGCGTCTCCGAGGCGCCCAGCTACGGCCAGTCGGTGATGACCTACGATCCCGGATCGCGGGGGGCGACGAGCTACTTCGAGGCCGCCCAGGAGATCGCCGAGCGGGGCGTCAAGGAGCCGGTGAGCCGGAATGCGTAGTGCGGACGAGGCGCTGGGAGGCGTGGCATGAAGAACCGTCCTCGGGGCGGGCTGGGTCGAGGCCTGGGGGCCCTGATCCCGACCGGGCCGGCGCCGGCCGCCGAAGCGGTGGTGGGCGGCATCGACAGCACCGTCGGCGCGGGGGCCGTGGCGGCCGCGCCACCGGCATCGCTGAGTGCGCCCGAGCCCGCGCCCGCGCGCGAAGCGCTCAGCCCGGTGCCGGGCGCCCGGTTCGCCGAGATCCCGGTCGACGCCATCGTGCCGAACCCGAAGCAGCCCCGCCAGGTCTTCGACGAGGAGGCGCTGGAGGAGCTGAAGACCTCGATCCGCGAGGTCGGGTTCCTCCAGCCGATCGTGGTACGCCAGCTCGACGACGAGAAGTACGAGCTGGTGATGGGCGAGCGGCGATGGCGGGCCGCGCAGGCGGTGGGCCGGGACAGCATCCCGGCGATCGTCCGGGACACCCGCGACGACGCGATGCTCCGGGACGCGCTGCTGGAAAACATCCACCGTGCCAACCTGAACCCGCTCGAAGAGGCGGCCGCGTACCAGCAGCTGCTGGAGGAGTTCGGCGCCACCCACGAGGAGCTGGCCCGGCGTATCGGGCGGAGCCGGCCGCAGATCTCCAACACCATCCGGCTGCTGAACCTGCCCGCACAGGTGCAGCGGCGGGTCGCGGCCGGCGTGCTCTCCGCCGGGCACGCCCGGGCGCTGCTCAGCCTGGAGGACGCGGAGGCGCAGGAGCAGTTGGCCCTCCGGATCGTGGCCGAGGGACTTTCCGTCCGGGCGACCGAGGAGATCGTGGCGCTGGCGCTGAGCGATGGCTCGACCAAGAAGGAGACGGCCCGGCGGCGGCCCAAGCCGCACGCGCCGGCGCTCACCGACCTGGCCGACCGGCTCTCGGACCGCTTCGACACCCGGGTGAAGGTCGACATCGGCCGGAGCAAGGGCAAGATCACGATCGAGTTCGCCACGGTCGACGACCTGGAGCGGATCGTCGGCATCATCGGGGTCGAGCGGGAGGAACCCGAGGCCTGACACCGGTACGTCGAACGGCCGCGCACACCCGACCGGTGCCGCGGCCGTTTTCGTGCCCGAGGTCAATCCGCGCCCAGTCCCGTCATGGGCCTCGTGGGGCCTGGTCCCCGGAGCCGGTCTGCTGGCTCGGCCCTACGTTCTTTCCCTGCTCACCGGGAGGCCACCTCGCTGCGCTTTCCGCTGCGAGGCGGTCGCAGTGCGGTTCGGCTTTCTGCCTGGCTTCGCTCCTGTCAGCGAGGCGCTCTGCGACCCGAATCGCGAGGTGCTCCCGGGACCAGCCTGCGACGCGGACTCTTGTGACCCGGTCGCGGCACGGCCTATTGCAAGCCGGCCCGCGATACCGCCTATTGGGAGCCGGCCCGTGACATGGCCTCCTGCGACGGCGGCTCCTGCGACGGCGTCCTGCCATGGCGGCCTCTGATGCGGCCGGCGCCACGGCGGCTCCGCCACCGGAGCGCGAATGAACCGGAGGCCGTCGCGGGGCGGCACGGCTCTAGCGGCCGGGCCGCGCATGACGCCCTCTGCCGGCCGGCCCGAACGCTGCCCCTGCAATCCCGCCGAGCGACTTGCTCTACGAATCGCGGGATCGGCAGGGCTCGGTGACTTCTGCGGGACGGGGCGGTCCGGAGCGGCCCAGTGACTTGTTCGGGACGTCGCGGGAGCGGCGCCGTCCAGAGACCTGCCCCGGTAACCCGGTGGAAGCGGCGAGGTCCAGCGACGTGCCCCCCAGTAACCCGGCGGGAGCGGCGCGGCCCAGCGACTCTTCGGGACGTGGCGGGACCGGCACCACCTGCCTCGGTCCACCCCTGGCATCGCTACATCGCGCCGCAGCGGCATGCTGGCCGGTCAGGTCCGGGAGCAGATCATTTCAACGCTTGCCCTCGCCGATCCACGAGGGCTGGTTGTTCGAACCTGGCCCGACCGCGATGCAGGACGTGCCGCAGAGCGGGCCGCGCCGGGTCTCGGAAGCTCCTGGGCAAGCCCTCAGATGTGCTCCTTGCCGGGCAGTCGTCGGAGCTGGACGACGCCGTTTCACGTGAAACGCCCTGCCGTATCGAGACGAGCCGGCGACCGATTGGCGGGCAAAGCGGTCCGGTGCCTTCTCCTTCGAGTGGTCGAACCAACGAGCTCGGACTGCAGGCGGCACCTCGCCAGAGGGGTGGCTCACGGGTGGCCTAGTTGTTTCACGTGAAACAGCCGGTCGCTGGGACGCTCGGGCGGGAGTCGCGGTACAACCACAGCCCGGATGACCGACCATCGCCGGGGTGCCGGGGTGCCGGGGTGCCGGGGTGCCGGGGTGCCGGGGTGCCGGGGTGCCGGGGTGCCGGAGCGAACGCTGAAGCTCGAGGACGGGAGGGTTGCGGGTGCCGACAACGACCGAGTCGCCGGCGCATAGCCAAGCAGTCGTCGTCGGGCCACTCCTCCTCCGACTCGCTCCGCTGGCGCGCCGCCCGGGTGTCCGTCCCCCAGCACACGTGGGACGCGTCGTCGGCATGCCCATCGCCGAGTACTCCAGGCCGCCCCGGTGGCTCCAGGGTCGTCTGTGCGGCCTTGAGCCAGTGCCCGTCGGTGGGGGCGAATTTGAGGAAGCCCGCACCTCGCCCCGGGTACGCAGTCGACGCCCGCGCTTCCACCACCGACCACGATCGGGCGGGAGGGGCGGCCGAGTTTCAACTCCAGGCGCTCGGCCTCATGATCCCGGCGTCTGCCGGTGTCGGCCGCGTCGTCAGGATCCGCCCGCCGCCCGCCGCCCGCCGCCCGCCGCCCGCCGCCCGCGCCCGCCGCCCGCGCCCGCGGCCCGCGCCCGCCGTCCCGCCACCTGCTTTTCGCGCCTGCCGTCGCGCCACCAGCAGTCGCGCCACCGGCCGTCGCGGCACCCGCCGTCCGCGCGCTCGTCAACCGGCCGCCGCCAACCGGCGCTCGCCGGCAGCCCGCTACTCGCCCTCCACCGAAGCCGAGCCTGAACCCCCGGTGGACCACCGCACCTCGTAGCAAGGCTTGCCCAACAGCTTCCGAGACCCGGCGCGGCCCGCTCGGCGGCCGACATGCGTCCGGCCGCCATGCCGCCACGAGCCGAAGGGCCGATGCTCGGGGTGCGGTGCCAGGCACCCAGCTCCTGCCGATTCCGGATCTTCGAGGTTTCACGTGAAACGGCCGACCGCACCGCGCGTAGACCGGCTCTGGGGAGCCGCGCCGTCTGCCGTGGGATCAGGATGGCGTGGCCGCGGCCCACAGGGTCTGCCGCTGCGGTGCCCGTCCCGGCTGGCCGTTCCGGCGACACCCGTCCAGGACCGAGCAGTCGCTCCGGAGAAGATCGATACGACGTGGACGACCGGGAGAGAAACTCGTCTCGTCGACCCCTGACAAGCCGCACCGTGCGACCAAAAGTTATCCACACCGGTTTTCCACAGGCAGCCCCGTTTCACGTGAAACCCCGTGTGGAACAAGGTGTGTGCCTGTGGATGACGGGGGTGTGTTCGGCGTCTCGGCGACCTGTGGACATCCGGTGGACGGCCCTTGCCGAGGTTGCCGGGCCGATCGACGTCGGGCAAGCGACCGGGCGGAAAATGGCCGCTGATTCAGGTAGGGACAGCGGTGCCGGACTCGGTTAGGGTCAGCGTCGTGCAGGACACCCCTCCCTCAGTTCCGGACTTCACCCAGTGGCCGTCCTTCCCCTTCGAGGGCGACCTCCGGGTCAAGCAACTCGACGATCCGGTCCCGGTCGAACCGCCTCGCAAGGGTGAGGGACTCCGGGAATGCACCGCCTGCAAGGCGCCCGACGAGGCGTACATCTGGGTGGGTGAGCGTTGGCGGGTACGCGCCATGGACCGCCCCACCGGGCTGCCCATGGTGCTGATCCTCGAATCACGTTCGCACCTGGATCTCGGCGATCTGCCCAACCTGCTCGCCGCCGAGCTGGGCGTGATGACGGTACGGCTGGAGCGCGCCATCCGGTCGCTGGACGGCGTCGCCCGGGTGCACGTCAACCGTTGGGGCGACGGCTCGGCTCACCTGCACATGTGGTTCCTGGCCCGCCCGTACGGCCGGCTACAACTGCGCGGCACCTTCCTCTCCCTCTGGGACTCGATCCTGCCGCCGATCTCCGAGGCCCAGTGGCGGGAGAACCTGGCGATGGTGGCCGCCTGGCTCGCCGAGTTCGGTGGCCGACCGCTGGCCGAGCCGCCGCGCATCCAGTGGCAGGCACCCTCCAGCTTCACGGACGGAGTCCCGGCGATCGACGAGGCTGTGGACGACGAGACGACCTCGGTGATCGAGGCTGCGGCGGAGATCCCGGAGCCGGCGCCCGACACCGACACCGGCCCTGAAGCCGCGACCACCGGAACCGCCACAGCCGCCGAGAGCGCGGGAGACGAAGACACCGCTGACGCGGGCGCCGCATCCGCCGATGGCATTGCGGTGGCGGCCGGGAACGGCGAGGACGCGGAAACCTCCGGAGAGCCTGCGGCCGCCACTCCCGGGGTCGGCGCGACGAACGGCCGCCCAACCGGCATCAAGACCGCCGACGGTAAGCCCGCTGAGGGCTAGACCGCCGAGAGCCGAGCGGCCGCCGGGGTGTGCTGTCCCCTACCCGGGCGACCGGGGGGCCGCGCCACCCCGGGCCCGACCGGCCCGCGTCGACCGGAATCGGCCCGACGAGGCAGCCGGGCAGGAGCCCCGGTTCCAGGCGGTCAGCCCGACGACACAGTCGCTCCGACGACACAGTCGCTCCGACGAGGCGGTCGGGGAGAGTCAGGCGCGGCGGGTTGCCGCCCGGGTCACCAAGGATCCGAGCACCCGGCCGAAGTCGAGGCCGGCGGCTTGGACCGCGAGCGGCAGCAGCGAGGTCTCCGTCATCCCGGGGGAGACGTTGACCTCCAGCACGTGCGGCTGCCCGTCCGCGTCCACGATCAGGTCGACCCGGCTCAGGTCGCGCAGCCCCAGCGCGGCGTGGGCGGCGAGCGCCACCTCGGCCACCGCGTCGGCCACCGCCGGGTCGAGCCGGGCGGGGGTGTGCCAGGTGGTCCGGCCGGCCGTGTACCGGGCGGCGTAGTCGTACACCCCGTTGCGCGGCACGATCTCCACCGCCGGCAGGGCCCGCGGGCCGTCGCCCAGGTCGACCACGGAGACCGCCACGTCCATGCCCGGCACATACCGCTCGACCAGCGCCGTCGAGTCGTACGCGAAGCAGCCGACCATCGCGGCCGGCAGGGACGCGGCGTCCCGGACCACCGCGGCCCCCAGGCCGGAACCGCCCTGGGCGGGCTTCACCATCAGCGGCAGCCCCAACCGGTCCACGATCCGGTCCAGCACCGCCACCGCGCCCAGTTCGGAGAACCGGTCGTGCGGCAGCGCGACCCAGTCGGGGGTGGGGATGCCGGCCTCGCGGAGCATCGCCTTCGCGGACGGCTTGTCCCAGGCGAGGCGGGAGGCGCGGGCATCGCAGCCCACGTACGGGACGCCGCAGAGGTCGAGCACCCCGCGCAGCGAGCCGTCCTCGCCGGTGGCGCCGTGCAGGGCGATCACCACGGCGTCCGGCGGGTCGGCGGCCAGCGCGGGTAGCAGAGCGACGTCGGCGTCCCGCAGCTCGGCCTCGACACCCACGGCGCGCAGCGCGTCGAGCACCCGCCGGCCGGAGCGCAGCGAGACGTCCCGTTCGTAGGAGAGGCCGCCGGCGAGCACCAGCACGTGCAGGTCGGAGGTGACGGGGGAGCCGGTCACGACGGGATGTTCGGCAGCGGTGGCGCTCATGCCGAAATCATGCCAAGTCAGGTCCCGGGGTGTCGGAGCCGGCCTGCCCGCGCCGCACGCCGGGCCGGCCCACCGCGCCGAAGACCTTGCGCATGGCGATGTCCTGCTCCATCACGCCGGCCAGCCGGCGTACGCCCTCCCGGATCCGCTCCGGGGGCGGGAAGGAGAAGTTGAGCCGCATGTTGCCGGTGCCCGTGCCGTCGGCGTAGAAGCCGGTGCCCGGCACGTACGCCACCCGGGCCGCGATCGCCCGCGGCATCATCGCCTTGGAATCCAGCCCGTCCGGCAGGGTGGCCCAGACGAAAAGACCGCCGCCCGGGGTGGTCCAGGTGGTGCCGGCGGGCATCAGGTCCTCCATCGCGGTGAGCATCGCGTCCCGCCGCTCCCGGTAGACCTCCCGGTAGACCTTGAGCTGCTCCCGCCAGGGCATGGTCGACAGGTAGGTGGCGACGGCCGCCTGGGCGTAGCCGCTGGGGCAGAGGATCTGCGCCTCGCTGGCGATGACCAGCTTGTCCCGGACCGCGTGCGGTGCGAGGATCCAGCCGACCCGCAGCCCGGGCGCGAAGGTCTTGGAGAACGTGCTCAGGTAGAAGACGCCGTCCCGGCGGCGCGCCCGCAGCGGCGCCGGCGCCTCGCCCTCGAACCCCAGTTGGCCGTACGGGTCGTCCTCGACCACGAGCAGGCCGGCGCGTTCGCAGATGTCGAGCACCCGCTCCCGCCGCTCCTCGGTGAGCGTGACGCCGGTGGGGTTCTGGTAGGTGGGGATGGTGTAGAGGAACTTCACCCGGCGGCCGGCGCGCGCCTGCTCGGCGATGGCGACCTCGAGCGCCTCGGGGATCAGCCCGTCGTCGTCCATCGGCACGTGCACGACCTGGGCCTGGGCGGCCTGGAACACCCCGAGCGCGCCGACGTAGGTCGGCCCCTCGGCGAGCACCACGTCGCCCGGGTCGAGGAAGAGCCGGGCCACCAGGTCGAGCGCCTGCTGCCCGCCGACGGTGACCACCACGTCCTCCGGGGAGGCACCGCACGCCGCGTCGATGCCGGAGAGCGCCATCACCTCGCAGATCCGCTCGCGCAGCTCCAGGGTGCCCTGCCCGATGCCGTACTGGAGGGTGGTGGCGCCGTGCTCGGCGCCGAGCCGGCCGAGCATCTCGCCGACCGCGTCCAGCGGCAGCGCCGCGATGTAGGGGGCGCCGCCGGCGAGGGAGACCACCTCCGGCCGGCTGGCCACCGCGAAGAGCGCTCGGATCTCGGAGGCGGTCATGCCCCGGACCCGCCGGGCGTACCGGTCGGTGTAGTCGTCGAGTGTCGTGCCGGTCATGACATCACCTCGATGGCTGCTCGGGCGGCTCCCGTCCCGGTACTACCCGGGACACCGGCGACCATGGCGGCACGGGACGCCGACTGCCGATCGTAGTCGGCCGCCGCCCGGATGGCGCCGCCCCGGTGGCGGGCTTCCACATGCCGGACCCGGTGGCCGGTGCACCGGGGGTGGGCTTTCGCGCGTCCTCTCCCCTGGCGTCCGTTCGCGGCGTACGATCGCTGGTCGGGGGCAGGAAGGCGGCGGGGTCGTTCCGTGCCGGTTCACCACCGAGCCTAGTGTGGGGATGCGCCAATGTCGCGACGTCTGGTCAGTCTGACCCTGGACACGCTGGAGGACCTGCCCCGTCCCTGCCGGCAGTGCGTCTTCTGGGAGCTCGACCCGGTCTCCGCCGACCGGGCCTGCGCGGCGGGCGACCCGGGCCTGGAGAAGGAGGCCTGGGTCTCCCAGACGCTGCTGGAATGGGGCTCCTGCGGCAAGCTGGTGTACGTCGACGGCATGCCGGCCGGCTTCGTCATGTACGCCCCGCCCGCCTACGTGCCCCGCTCGATGGCCTTCCCCACCTCGCCCGTCTCCGCGGACGCGGCGCTGCTGATGACCGCCAACGTGGTGCCCGCCTTCGCCGGCGGCGGGCTGGGCCGGATGCTGGTGCAGGGCGTCGCCCGGGACCTCACCAAGCGCGGCATCAAGGCGATCGAGGCGTTCGGCGACGCCAAGTTCGGCGACGCCGCCGATCCGGCCGGCACGTGCGTGGCACCGGCCGACTTCTTCCTTTCGGTGGGCTTCAAGACGGTTCGTCCGCATCCCCGCTTTCCCCGGCTCCGGCTGGAACTGCGCACCGCGCTCAGCTGGAAGTCCGACGTCGAGTACGCGTTGGAGAAGCTGCTCGGCTCGATGAGCCCCGAGACGCTGCTGCGACCGGTCCGTCCGGCCCCGGCCACCCGCTCCTCCGCCACCGGCTGACCGCCGTCCCGCCCGGCCACCGCGGCCGCGACGAACGGCGGCAGGTCACCTCCGGCGCGCTCCGACGGCGCCCGGCCCACGGTCAGTCGGCCACCGTGCCCGCGGCCACCACCGCCCGCAGCTTGCTCACGTCGATCGAACCGGTCGGTACGTCCCGCTCGATCGGGAAGTACATCCGCTGCACCGCAGCCACGATCGCCTCGACCACCCGGTCCCGGAACCGGGGGTCCACCAGCCGGGCCCGGTCGACCGGCGAGGTGAGGTAGCCGACCTCGACCCGGACGGCCGGCATCCTGGTCAGCCGCAGCAGGTCCCACGCCTTGGCGTGGGTACGGCAGTCCCGCAGCCCGGTGCGCGCCACGACTTCCCGCTGCACCAGCCCGGCCAGCCGTTCGCCGGTCGCCGAGGTCACCCCGTTGTTGGTGCCGTAGTGGTAGGTGGCCACCCCCTCGGCGGCCGGGTTGGCGTGCCCGTCGGTGTGCAGCGAGATGAACACGTCGGCGCCGAGCGAGTTGGCCAGTTGCGCCCGGTCGACGTCGGGCAGACAGGTCCGCGGCGCCGGCCCGCGGGTGAGCTGCACCCGGACCCCGGACGCGGCGAGCCGCCCCTCCAGCCGGCCGGCCAGGTCGTGCACCAGCTCCGCCTCGGTCCAGCGCAGCGACCCGTCCAGCACCACGACGCCCGGGTCGGTGCCACCGTGTCCGGGGTCGATGACCACCGTCTTGCCGACCAGGGTGGGCCCGGACTGCCGGATCGCGTCCGACTCGCGCAACCACTGAGGCCGACCGCCGACCACCTTGCGGCCCAGCCGGCGCAGCGCGTCCATGGTGTGCGGCCCGCAGGAGCCGTCCGGGGTCAGCCCGACCTCGCGCTGGAACTGGGCGACCGCCCGGGCGGTACGGATGCCGTAGATGGCGTCCGCGCGGCCCACGTCGTACCCCATCTCCAGCAGGCGCTCCTGCAGCGACCGGACGTCCTCGCCGGTGAGCGGCTCGGGCACCGCGTGGTAGAGGGTGCGGGCGCCCAGTCGCCAGCGGGCCGCGTCCAGGGCGCGCCAGGTCTCCGCACCCACCCGCCCGTCCACGCTCAGCCCTCGGGACTGCTGGAAGGCCCGCACCGCACGTTCGGTGTGGGCGTCGAACTCGTCGCCCGGCCCGGGCGTCGGGGCGAGCAGGTCGAGGCCGGACAACACCGTACGGATCTCGGTCACCGCGGGCCCACGGTCTCCGGGTCGGATCGGACGCACGCACGACCCCCTCTGCGCGGATGCTGGCTGGCCGGGCCCCGCGGTCGCTGGACCGCGACTCCGACGGAGGTGCTCGCCTCGTTGACGGTTACCGGGGCGCGCCGGCCGACGGCGGCCCCGGCTTGAGGTTATGCGTTCTCCGACGCCGAGGTGCGGCCCGCCGGGAAAAAGCCGACCCCGCGCCCGGCGGACGCCGGACGCGGGGTCGGAAAAGGTCGTTTGTGCTGCTCAGAGGGCGGATTCGATCAGCTTGACCAGTTCGCCCTTCGGCTTGGCCCCGGCGATCGACTGCACCGGCTCGCCGTTCTTGAACACGGTGAGGGTCGGCACCGACATCACCCGGTAGGTCCGGGCGGTCTCCGGGTTCTCGTCGATGTTGAGCTTGACGATGGTGACCTGGTCACCCATCTCGCCGGCGATCTCCTCGAGCAGCGGCGAGATCTTGCGGCACGGTCCGCACCACTCCGCCCAGAAGTCCACCAGCACCGGCTTGTCGGACTTCAGCACGTCGGCCGCGAAGCTCGCGTCGGTGACCGACTTGGTTGCACCCACTATGACCCTCCTCCGGGGATGTGTATCTGTTGTTCAGCCCTGCAGCGTGGCGATGAACCGCTCGGCGTCCAGGGCGGCGGCACAGCCCGTGCCGGCCGCGGTGATCGCCTGCCGGTAGGTGTGGTCGACCAGGTCGCCGGCGGCGAAGACACCGGGCACGCTGGTCCGGGTGCTGGGCGCCTCGACCTTCACGTACCCCTCGCCGTCGAGTTCCACCTGCCCGCGGAAGAGCTCGCTGCGCGGGTCGTGGCCGATCGCCACGAAGACGCCGGTGACGTCGAGCACCTTCGCCTCACCGGTGTGCACGTTGCGGACCCGGACGCCGGAGACCTTGCCGTCGGAGCCGAGGATCTCCTCGACCACCGTGTTCCACTCGACCTTGATCTTCTCGTTGTTCATCGCCCGCGCGGCCATGATCTTGCTGGCCCGGAACGAGTCCCGGCGGTGGATGATGGTCACCGAGTCGGCGAACCGGGTCAGGAAGCTGGCCTCCTCCATCGCCGAGTCGCCGCCGCCGACCACCACGATGTGCTGGTTACGGAAGAAGAAGCCGTCACAGGTGGCGCAGGAGGAGACACCGTGGCCGAGGTACTCCTGCTCACCCGGCACGCCGAGCGGACGCCAGGCGGAGCCGGTGGCGAGGATGACCGCGCGGGCGCGGTAGGCCGTCTCGCCGACCCAGACGGTGCTGGTCGCCCCCGTGCCGGCGTCGCCGGTGTCCACCAGCTCGACCCGGGTGACGTCGTCGGTGAGGAACTCGGCGCCGAACCGCTCGGCCTGCTTGCGCATGTTGTCCATCAGCTCGGGACCGAGGATGCCGTCGGCGAAGCCGGGGAAGTTCTCCACCTCGGTGGTGGTCATCAGCGCGCCGCCGGACTGCACGCCCTCGATGACCAGCGGCTTGAGGTTGGCGCGTGCGGCGTAGACCGCCGCCGTGTAGCCGGCCGGCCCGGAGCCGATGATGATCAGGTTGCGGACCTCGTCCACTGCCGTCTCCCGATTGTGTGTGTTCGCCATCGGCACGCGCACCGACGCCGATCCGAGTGCCGACGCCTCGGGGGTGCCGGCAGCTACTTCCAGAACGTCATCGTACGAACCGGGGATTCCCGAGCCGGTCATCCGGTGGGTCAGGTCACGTGGACGGTCAAACGCCCGGTGACCGCGTTTTCACCCTACCCGCGTGCGGTACCGGGTGTCCGCGCCGGATCCCGGGACACCGCACTCGGGACCGCTCACCCAGGCCCACCGGGCGCCGGCGTCGTCGGTGAAGCGCACCACCAGCGCCGGCTGCCCCAGGAACCGGGCGTAGTCGACCACCTCGACCAGCAGCGGCCCGGCCCCGTGCTCGGTGCCGATCTCGCCCAGGCAGGCGGTCAGTGCGGCCTGGTCGCCGAGCCGGTCGAGGTTGCCCGGGCCGGCCATCCGACCGCCCTCCGCGTCGACGCGCGCCGGAGCGCCGCTCTGGAACTGCTGGGCCTTCGTCGCGAGGGCGCCGCCGAGCGTCTCCGGGGTGTAGTCCGTTCCGCTGCGCAGCGGTGCGGCGGTGGTGCGGTCCGGAGCGCCGGCCGCCGCCGGACCGGCCACCTCCGGCGTGGCCCGGGTCTCGGCGCTGTCGCTCATCGCCGTTCCGGCCGCCCCCTCATCGGACCGGCCCCCGGCGAGCTGGTTGACGCCCAGCCCGACCGCGGCGATCGACACCGCGGCGACCGCGACCGGCCCGGCGAGCCGGGTGAGCCGGCGCCGCCGCCGGCCCGGGCCGGTCGCCGCGCCGCGTCCCGGTTCGGACCGGGGTACGCCGGCGGGCCGCCGCCCGGAGCCGCCCACCGGCTGCGCCGGCACGACGGATCCAGCCCCGGCGGGTACGCCCGGATCGGCGGTAGCCGGGTCGGTCGCGGCGGGGTCGGCAGATTTCTCGTCGGTGTGCGCCCGCGTCGCCCCGGCCGGGTCCTCGATCGGCTGTGCGGCGAGCGCGGCCAGGATCCGGTCGGTCACCGTCGGCGGCATCGGCTCCGGGGCCTCGCCCCAGCCGGCCAGGCCGGCGCGGACGTCGGCGACGGCGGGAGCCAGCAGCGCGTGCGCCGCAGACCAGGCCGGGTCCTCGGCGACCAGCCGGGCGACGGTGGCCTCCTCGGGGGTGCCGTCCAGCGCCCCGCCGACGTAGTCGGCGAGCAGGTCGTGGTCGACCTCGCTGAAGCCCCCGGCGCTCACGCGTCCTCCTGGTTGGCATCCCGCCGGGAACGTCCCGACCCCGATCCGACGCCCTCGGAAGCCCGGGGGTTCCCGAGGGTGACGCCGGGCACGTCCGTGTCCGGCGCGCCCGGGTCGGCCGAGCGCGCCGGCTGGGCGGTGGTTCGCGGCCGGAGGTGACCGAGCATCGTGGCCAGCCGGGCCCGGCCGCGGGCACACCGGCTCTTCACCGTCCCCTCGGCGACGCCGAGGATCCGGGCCACCTCGGCCACCGGGTAGCCCTGCACGTCGACCAGGATCAGCGCGGCCCGCTGCTCGACCGGCAGCGCGGCGAGCGCCTCCCGGACGACCAGGGCGGTGTCGTGGTCCGGCGCCGGCGCGGCCGGCTCGACGCCCCCGGTGGCGGCGCCGGACTCCCGGTCGCGGACCCCGTCCGGCAGCGGCACGGTCGGATGGGCCTGCCGGCGGCGGATCCGGTCCAGGCAGGCGTTCACCACGATCCGGTGCAACCAGGTGGTGACGGCCGAGTCGCCGCGGAACCGGCCCGCCGCCCGGTGCGCCGAGAGCAGCGCGTCCTGGAGGGCGTCCGCGGCCTCCTCCCGGTCGCCGAGGGTGCGCAGGGCCACCGCCCAGAGCCGGTCACGGTGCCGGTGGAACAGCTCGGCGAAGGCGTCCCGGTCACCGGCCACGTGGGCGTGCAGCAGGTCCAGGTCGGTCGCCTCGGCCGGTGCCGAGGCGAGTGGCGGGCCGTCCGTCCGGCCCGCCGGCCCGGCGCCCGACCGCCCGCCGCGTGCGTCCATCATCACGTCCGGTGGATGCGTTGCCCGGGTCGCGGCGGCCGGTTCACGAACCCTGGACCTTGATTTCCTGGACGTCGATCTGGAAGCCCCGGTCGTTCGGGGGCAGCTTGGTGATCCACAACAGCAGGTACCGGTACTTCTGGTCGGCGTTGAAGCCGTTGAAGGTCATCGTGGTGCCGTCGTGTTCCTCGAACGCCCGGCCGACCGGCGTCTGCTTGTAGCTCGCCACGAGATCCTTGTCGCCGGCCGAAGTCGACGGCGGGTTGATCGTGCCGTAGTAGAGCTCGGCGGACGCCCCGCTGGCCGAGAGGATCGCCTGCACCGACTTCACGTTGTGCTCGGCGCCGAGGTCGATCCAGATGCCCATGCCGGACTTCCGGTTACCGAACTGCGGGGTGGTGTAGGTGTCGGTGCCCCAGCCCTCGTCCTCGTCGTTGTCGGCGACCTTGTCGGCGCCTTCGAGTTCGTCCCGCAGCTTGCTGTCCGGATCGATGATGCGGGCTTCGGCGATCTTCAACGACCGTACCGGCGCCGGCGGCGGGTTGGTGTCGGACGGTGCGCTGGAGGTGGGCGCGGCGACCGGGTTGGTCTGCGGGTCCTTGTCGTCGCCGCCCAGCGCGCTGATGCCGATCAGCAGGCCGACCAGGGCGACGGCGAGCAGGCCAGCGATGCCGATGGCCACCTTGCGACCACCGGCCGCGGCCAGCGGCGACGGCTCTTCCTCGCTGTCGGCGGCGAAGCGCAGCGGCCCGGTGTTGTCCAGGTACTGCTCGTCGGCGGGCACGTCCAGCCGGGCCAGTTCCGCCGCGAGCACGTCCGACGACGGCGGCGCGACCTCGGCGTCGAGCAGGTCCATGGTCAGGTCGTCGAGGTACGCCGGCACGCCGGCCCGGACCTGCCGGGGAGCGGCGAGCGAGCCGGTGGCGTCCCGGACGGCGTCGGGGATCGCGGCCCGCCCGTGACCGGCCGTGGCCCCGCGCAGCGGCGCCTCGGTGTGCGGCCAGTGCCCGGTCAGCGCGAAGTAGAGGACGCCGCCGACCGCCCGGATGTCGTTCTGCTGGCTGTCGTCGCGGTCGGTACGCGCGTCGGCAAGCACCACCCGGCCGTCGTCGCTGATCATGACCGTGCCGGGGTGGACGTTCCCGTGCACCATGTCGGTGGCGTGCACGGCGGCCAGCGCGCTGGCGACGGCGTTGCCGATGGTGGTCGCCCGGGCCGCGTCGAGCGGACCGTCGATGACCAGTTCGCGCAGGGAGCGCCCGTCGACCCACTCGCGGACCACGTACGCCCGCTCGCCCTCGTCGATCGCGTCGTAGACGCCGACCAGGTTGGGGTGGATGACCCGGCTGGCCGCCACGGCGGCCTGGAGCATCTCGGTGGCGGAGTCGCCACCCGGGTAGCGCAGCACGACCGCGACGGGACGGCGCAGCACCACGTCGACCCCGCGCCAGACCAGCCGGCCCGCGCTGTCGTTGTTGATGTGCTCGACCAGTTCGTACCGCTCGGCGAGGATCTCACCGGCCGTGGGAGCACCGAAGGTCATGACCGGAGGAGCGCTCTCGTCCGCGTCCTGACCCTCGCCGACCTGGGTCACCCGTCCTCCCTCGGTGATCGTGTCGATCGATGGACCCGCGCTGCTGGGCATGTGGCTTCCGCTCTGTGTTTCAAGGAGCCGGCCGACCGGTGTCGACGCGAGCGCCGGTGCGTGCCGTACCCGTCGAGAGCGACCTTACCCGGCGGGGCCGTCTCCCCGACATGTCATCTTCCCGCCGAGCCCGGCGGGGTTTCGGGAGTAGACGAACTCGTCCGGTTACGACCGTTGTCAGCCACGTTGCTGGCACATGTACTAACCAATCTAGAGGTAGACCGCAAGGGCCCGACGCAGGGGCCGGCCGTTGTGGTGGCCGCGCCGACGTCCGGGGGTTCCCCCACGATCGGCCACCATGCTCAGCCGTCCGGCTGGTTATCCACAGGCCGATCCGGTGACTGAGCGGGGAATCGCGGAGTTATCCACAGGCGCATCCCCAGGCTGGTGATCCACCGTCACGCACCGTACCGACGGGTAGGACGTGGTCAGCGGCCCAGCCGGCGGCGGACCATGCCGACCACCTCGGTGATCTCCCCGATCCGCAGCGCCATGGCCAGCCCGAGGTAGGTCCCGCCGATCACCGCGCCACCGACCACGAGTTGCGCGGCCGCCTCGCCCCAGCTCGGCGTGTCGTCGCCGGGAAGCAGGGCGACGACCAGGATCCCGACCAGCGCGGCGCCGAGGGCGGCGATCGCGACCCGGCCGAGGGTGCGCATGATGCCGCCGAGCCCGATCCGGCCGACCCGGGGTCGCAGCAGCCAGGCCGACGCGATCGCCGCGGCCAGGTAGGAGACCGCGTTGCCGATCATCATGCCGGCGGCGGCGAAGTGGGCGGCGAAGGCGGCGAAGAGGACGATCTGGACGCCGATCCGCAGCGCCACCACCGGGATGTTGATCAGCGCGGGGGTCCGGGTGTCCGGGAGCGCGTAAAAGGCGAAGGTGAAGAGCTGGCTGATCGCGAAGGGCACCAGCGCGAGCGCGGCGACCAGCAGGACCAGCGAGGTGTCGGCCGCGTTGTCGTCGCTGAACGCGCCGTAGCGGAACAGCGTCACCGACAGCGGCGTGGCCAGCACGGCGTAGCAGACGGCGATCGGGGCGAGCACCGCGGAGACCGTCCGGGTGCCGCGGGACAGGTCGGCGGCGAGGTCGGCGTACCGGCCGTCGGCGGCGGCCGCGCTCATCCGGGGCATCAGCGCGGTGATGATCGAGACGGCGATGATCCCGTGCGCCATCATCAGCAGCAGGAAGACGTTGTTGTAGATCAGCGCGCCGGCGTCCCCGTCGCCCGCCCGGTTGAGCAGGTTGAAGAGCACGATCAGGCCGATCTGGCTGACCGCGACGTAGCAGAACATCCAGGCGCCGAGACGGCCCAGCTCGCGCAGGCCGAGGGCGCGGAAGTCGAACCGGAACCGCCACCGGAAGCCGACCTTGCGCAGCGCCGGCAACAGGCCGGCGGCCTGGATCGCGACACCGAGCAGCGTGCCGCCGCCGATCAGCAGGATCCGCCCGATGGTCATGTCCTCCGGGCGGATGATCTCCGCACCGAAGATCGCGATGTAGAGCCCGGCGGTGGCGATCACCACGAGGTTGTTCAGGATCGGCGCCCACATCGGTGCGGCGAAGTGCCCCCGGGTGTTGAGCACCGCGCTGATCAGCGCGCTGAGGCCGGTGAAGAAGATCATCGGCAGCATCAGGTACGACAGGCTGGTGACCAGGTCCCGGTACTCGTCGCCGCGGTTGTCGCTGGTGTAGAGCGCGGTCAGCAGCGACGCGGCGGCCACCGCGACCAGCGCGGCCGCGGCGAGGGTCACCACCGCGAGGGTGAGCAGCCGCTGGGCGTACGCCTGACCGCCGTCGGTGTCGACCTTGCGCCGGCGCACCAGCACCGGGATCAGCACGCTGGTGAGGATGCCGCCGAGCAGGAACTCGTAGACCATCCCGGGCAGGATCTGCGCGGTGGTGTACGCGTCACCGACCAGCGCGCCGCCCAGCGCGGCGGTCAGGGCCAGCGTGCGCAGGAAACCGGTGCCCCGGCTGACCAGGCTGCCGATCGCCATCACCGCGCTGTTGGCCGCGGCGCTGCCCTCGGCGACCTGCTCCGGCGGCGGCGCCGTCGACTCCATGGCGGGCTGGTTGAGCGGCTCGGCGGAGATGAACGTGGCGCCGTCCGCCGGGGGCCGGCCACCGCCGTCGCCCGTGGCGTTCGCGCTGCGGTAGAGCCCGCCGCTCATCTTCTGGCCTCCAAGGGGTATGTCGGAGCCGGCACCGGCCCGCACGAGGATGACGATAGTCAACGCGCACCCGCTACCCGCGCCCGGCGGACCACAACCGCACCGGGACCGATAGGCTGGCGATCCCATGTCCGAAGCCTCCGCTCCCCATGCCGCCGACCGCCGCGACCTCACCGCCGCGCAGCGCAACGCCGTCGCCGAACTGCTCCGGGTCTCGCCGGTCGCCGACGAACTGGGTCGCCGGTTCGCGAACGCCGGCCACGAGTTGCACCTGGTGGGCGGTTCGGTGCGGGACGCCCTGCTCGGCCGGCTCGGCGAGGACCTCGACTTCTGCACCGACGCCCACCCCGACCAGACGCTGCGCATCGTCCGGGGCTGGGCCGAGTCGATCTGGGAGACCGGCCGCGAGTTCGGCACCATCGGCGTCCAGCGCGACGGGCTGCGGCTGGAGATCACCACCTTCCGCGCCGAATCGTACGACCAGGTCACCCGGAACCCGGTGGTCACCTACGGCACCGACCTGACCGAGGACCTGAAGCGGCGGGACTTCACCATCAACGCGATGGCGGTCAGCCTGCCGGAGCACCGGTTCACCGATCCGCACGGCGGGCTCGCCGACCTGGCGGCCAAGGTGATCCGTACCCCGGCGTCGCCGCGGGAGTCGTTCCGGGACGACCCGCTGCGGATGCTCCGCGCCGCCCGGTTCGCGGCCCAGCTGCGCTTCGCGGTGCACCCCGACGTGCACACGGCGATGACCCGGATGGCCGCCGACCTCGACCGGATCACCGCCGAGCGGGTCCGTGACGAGTTCACCAAGCTGCTCTGCGGCGCCGACCCGATCACCGGCCTGCGGTTGCTGGTCGACACCGGGCTGGCCGAGCGCTTCCTGCCCGAGCTCACCGGGTTGAAGCTGGAGATCGACGAGCACGCCCAGCACAAGGACGTCTACGAGCACACCCTCACCGTGGTGAGCAACGCCGTCTCGTACGAGGAGGACGGCTGCGACTTCGTGCTGCGGATGGCCGCGCTGATGCACGACGTCGGCAAGCCGGCGACCAAGGCGGTGGGCCCGGACGGCCGGGTCAGCTTCCACCACCACGAGGTGGTCGGCGCCCGGCTCACCAAGGCGCGGATGAAGGCGCTGCGCTACCCCAAGGACGTCACCGCCCAGGTGACCGCGCTGGTCGCGCTGCACCTGCGCTTCTACGGTTACGGCCGGGGCGAGTGGACCGACTCGGCGGTGCGCCGGTACGTCGCCGACGCCGGCGACCTGCTGCCCCGGCTGCACAAGCTGACCCGCTCCGACTGCACCACCCGCAACCGGCGCAAGGCGGCCCAGCTCGCGGCCGACTACGACGCGCTGGAGGAGCGGATCGCCAGGATCGCCGCCGAGGAGGACCTCGCCCGGGTCCGCCCGGACCTGGACGGCAACGCGATCATGGAGCTGCTCGGCGTATCGCCGGGGCCGGTGGTCGGGCGGGCCTGGAAGTACCTGAAGGACCTGCGCCTGGAGCGCGGCCCGCTGGACCGCGACACGGCCGAGGCCGAGCTGCTGCGCTGGGCCCGCGCCGAGGGCGTCGTCGACTGATCCGACGCGAAGGGCGTCGCCCCCGACCGGGAGCGACGCCCTTCGCCGTACGGTCGGCGCTACTTCGTCTCGACGGCGGTGGCGTCCACCGCCACCTTGCCGTTGCCGGGCGACGACGCCGAGCCGAGCCGGGCCAGCAGGCCGGCCAGGTCGATGCCGGTCAGGTCGCTGCCGAGCTGGAGCCCTTGCGCCACGTTGCCGGCCACCGACCTGGTCAGCGAGGAGGCGCCGTCGGTCGAGATCACGGTCATCTTGTCGATCGCGCCGATCGGGGCGCTGGCCGCCTCGACGACCTGCGGCAGCACCTTGACCAGCAGGTCCAGCACGGCCGCCTCCCCGTACGCGGCGAACGCCTCGGCCTTGCGGGCCATCGCGTCCGCCTCCGCCTGCCCCTTGGCGAGGATGGCCGCGGCCTCGGCCTGACCCTCCCGCTCGATCGCCTCGGCGATCGCGGAGCGCCGCCGCTGCTCGGCCTCGCCCTCCTTGGCGCCCTCGATCGCGTTGGCCTCGGCGAGCGCGGCCCGCCGGGCGCGCTCGCCCTCACCGGTGAGCCGGGCCTGCTCGGCGGCGGCCTGGGCGGCGGCGATGACCGCCTGCCGTTGCGCGTCGGCGGAGAGCACCGCCGCGTTGCGGGCCGCCTCGGCCTCCTGCTCGACCTTGTACCGGGCGGCGTCCGCCGGCTTGCGCACCTCGGTGTCCAGCTGGCGCTGCTTCAGCTCGGCGTTGCGCTCGGCCACCTTCTGCTGCTCGGAGAGGATCGCCTGGTCCCGTTCGGCCTGGGCGAGCGGCCCGGCGGCGGCGGACTTCGCCTTGGCCGCGTCGATCTCCGCCTGGATGGCGGCCTGCTTGAGCGCCAGGTTCCGGTTTGCCTCGGCGATCGCCTCCTCGGCGAGCAGCCGCTCCTGCTCCGCCTGCTGGCGGGCGCGGGCCTCGGCGATGGCCGCGTCCTTGAGCACCCGGGCCGCCTCCGGCCGGCCGAGGTCCTGCAGGTAGGAGCCCTCGGCCAGGATGTCCTGCAGCTGGAAGGTGTCCAGCACCAGGCCCTGGTTGGTCATCGAGTGCTCGGCCTCCTCGGCCACCGCGCTGGCGAACGCGGCCCGGTCGCGGATGACCTCCTCGACGGTGAGCCGGCCGACGATCGACCGCAGCGCGCCGGCGAGCACCTCCCGGGTGAAATCCTCGATCTCGTCCTGCTGGTGCAGGAAGCGTTGGGCGGCGGCGCGGATGGCGTCCTCGGTGCCGCCGACCTTGACGATCGCCACGCCGTGCAGCTCGGTGCGGATGCCCTGCTTGCTCACCGCGCCCTTGATCCCGACGTCGATCCGCCGGCTGGACAGGTCGAGCGACTGGAGCTTCTGCACGACCGGCAGGACGAAGACCGAGGCGCCGAGCACGACCTTCTGCCCGGACATGTCGGTCGACCGGCTGCCGTCGGCGGTCTGCGTGGTGCGGCCCTTGCGGCCGGTGACGATGAACGCCTCGTTCGGCCCGGCGACCTTGATCCGGGAGAGCACGAAGAGCACGAGGACGAGGACGAGGAGGACCGCGCCGCCGACGGCGATGAGAAGTGGCATGTAACCGTCCTGATCTTCAGTAGGTGGGGGGTTCAGTAGGTCTCGACGTGCACGCTGGTCTCGCTCAGCGCCTCGACCACGAAGATCTGGGCGCCGACCGGGATCGGCCGGTCGGCCCGGGCGTTGAGCTTGACCGGCTGGCCGGCCACGCGTACCCGGACCTCGCCGTAGCCGTCGACGGGCACCGGGGTGACCACCAGGCCGAGCGCGCCGACCAGGTGGTGACGGTTCGGGGTCGCGTCGGTGGGCATGTCACGGGCGGCCTTGCTGAGCCGGGCCGCCACCCACGCGGTGGGCACGGCCGCGAGGACCCCGCCGGTCACCGCCGCCGCGATCGCGCCGGGGCCGCCCCCACCGAGCAGTTCGTTGACGATCGCGGCGCCGAAGCCGAACGCCCCGGTGAACCCGGCGACCGTCTCGACCGACACCGGCCCGTCCAGGTCGGGTTGACCGACGTGGAGCAGTTCGGCGCCGAGCAGGGCGAGCGCCAGCACCGCGACGCCGATGCCGCCGATGATGAGGAAGAGCAGCGTCCCCGTGGCCACGATCGGCACGGTATCGACGCCGCGCAAGGTGCCGGCCGGTATCTAGCTATTGACAAGATAGCCGGTTCGGGGCCAATCTTGACACCGACAAGACGGAGGTGTCCCCATGTCCTCGGCAACCCTCACGACCGCCGGCATCCTGCTGATCACCGTGGTCGCCGTCGCGTACGGCGGCCTGACCCTGCTCACCCACCTGGCCCAGCGCAAGGCCGGCTACCTGGACAACCCGGTCCGCCGGGGCCTCTGGACGGCCGGTCACGCCCACGCCGGGGTGCTGGTGCTCTTCGCGCTCGCCGTACTGCCCTACGTCGACCAGGCCGACGCGTCCGACGGCACCCGCACGCTGATCCGGTCGCTGCTGGTCGCGGCGCCGATCCTGATGCCGCTCGGCTTCTTCCTCTCGGTGGTCCGGCCGCAGGACACCCGGCCCAACAAGCTGATCTGGCTGACCGTGGCCGGCGGGGCCTGCCTCTGCGCCGGCGCGCTGCTGCTCGGCGTGAACCTGCTCTGAGCCCTCGGGGCCGGCGAGCCCGGATCGCGGCGTCAGCCCCGGCCGGGCGGCAGCGGAACCGAGTCGCCCGGCTGTACGTACCAGGCCGCGCCGGCCGGGACGGGCCGCCGGAAGAAGGCGTTCGCCGGCGGGAGGGCGAGCAGGAGCAGCGCGAGCAGCAGCGCCAGCGGTGCGCCGGCGCCCATCACCACCAGCAGCGGTTCCAACCAGACGGGCATCCGCTCCCGCGCCAGTTCCGAGATCCGGTCCAGGTCGTCAGGCGAGTAGATGAAGGAGAGCGGCCGCGGAGTACGCAGGATCCCGACGGCGGCGCAGCAGACGAGGAACGGCCCGCAGGCACAGGAGGCGATCCGGGTGCCGTTCACCCCGGCGGCGGTGAAGCCGGCCAGCACCAGGAAGGCCACTGCCAGAAGGGCGGTGACCAGGTCGGCCGCGAGTTGCCCGACGACACCGAACGC
Organism: Micromonospora sp. LZ34; assembly: GCF_052981855.1. NCBI lineage: Bacteria > Bacillati > Actinomycetota > Actinomycetes > Micromonosporales > Micromonosporaceae > Micromonospora > Micromonospora sp. LZ34. The sequence goes on along the minus strand of NZ_JBRIQN010000037.1, from coordinate 22,518 downwards.
CGCGAACGCCACTCCGCCGGCGGCGTCGAACGACTTCTCGGCGTCGTAGTAGAACTCCTGGTGCCAGTAGGTCAGCGGGAGCACGGCCAGTTGCGCGACGCCGGCCAGGCCGAGCAGCACGCTGGCGGCCGTCACGGTGCGGGGGCGGGGCGGCCGAACGGCCCGGGGATCCCCGCCGAATGCGCTTATGACCGGATTATCGACGGCCGCCTCCGCCCCTCGCCGTCCCTGATCCGGTGGCGGTGGTCACCGGGCGGCCGCCGGCGTGGCCGGACCTGTCGGACCGGTGGGCGACAATGGGTGGATGCGTTGGACCGTGCTCGACTCGCCGATCGGGGAGTTCTCCGTGGCCACCGAGGGCGGCAGCGTCCGCGGCACGCACTTCGGCCGGGTCGCCGGCGCCGCCGACGAGCCGACCGACGAGTTCTCCCGGCGCGCGGTCGCGGAACTGCGCGCCTACTTCGCCGGCGAGTTGACCGAGTTCGGCCTGCCGCTGTCGGTGCCCCGGGGCTCCGACTTCGAACGGGCGGTGTGGCGGGAGATGACCCGCATCCCCTACGGCGAGACGCTCACCTACGGCGAGGTGGCCCGCCGAGTGGGCGACGCCGGCGCCGCCCGGGCGGTCGGGGTGGCCTGCAACCGCAACCCGATCCCGGTCATCGTGCCCTGCCACCGGATCGTCGGGGCGGGCGGAAAGCTGGTCGGCTTCGGCGGTGGACTGCCGCGCAAGGTGACGCTGCTGGAGCTGGAGGCGCGGGTCGCGCTGCAACGCGCCTGGTCGTGAGCCAGGGAAATTCGGCGACTTCCGACTGCAACCCGTTCACACGCCGGGCCGTTCCCCTGACACAAGAAGCGGCGTCCGCCACCGAACGGGGAGATCATCGTGAGCAGAGACCAGGACCGCACCCTCGACCGTCGCCTCCTGCTGCGTCGGGCCGGCACCGTCGCCGCCGGGCTCGCCGGCACGGCGGCGGTCGGCGCCACGGCAGCGGCCCCGGCCCAGGCCGCGCCGGGTGACCCGGTGCTCCAGGGGCGGGTCAACGAGGCGGACAACAACCCGACGACCCTGCGCGGCGGCTCGGCCACCTCCGCGACGCTCCGACTGGAGAACCCGCACGTCCAGCCCGACGCGGAGGGCGTCCTGATGGCCGGCCCGGCGCTGCGCCTCACGCCCAGCGGCCAGACCATTTCCGAGCTGGCCGAGGTGGGCTCGGTGTCGATGGACCGGACCGGCACCATCTGGGCCGTGACCGGGGAGATCGGGGACTTCAAGTTCCGCGAGTACGTCCGGACGAACGCCAACTCGAACGTCACCGTCCCGGTTGTGCCGCAGCGGCTGATCGACACCCGTACCGTCGCCGGGCGTGCCCGCATCGTCAATGCCGCCGGGAAGCTGGACAGCTCGGGCCGGCTGCTGGCCGGCAACACGATCCACGTCGACCTGCGGGACTTCGTCCACAACGGTGACGCCGTGCACGGCAACGTGACCGTGACCGGCCCGCTGGCCGCCGGGTTCGTCCAGATCTTTCCCTACGGCAGCCCGCGCCCGCCGGCGTTCTCGACGATCAACTTCCAGGCCGGCCAGACCGTGTCGAACGCCTTCCTCTGTGGCATGGGCCGGGTGATCGAATACATCTCCGTCCACGCGCAGCGCACCACTAACGTGATCATCGACGTGGTCGCGTTCGTCGTCGGTCCCGGTCAGGTCAACCCGGCCATCCTGCCGTCCGACGGCGACCCGGCCCCGTCGGACCAGCGAGAGCGGCGCAGTGCCAAGCCGTCCTGGGTGAAGTAGCCGCGGCGTACGCGACGGGGGCCGGGTCCGTACGGACCCGGCCCCCGGCGGTGCTGCTGGTCAGCGCGTCAGCGCTCGACCTCACCGGCGATGAACGCCTCGACGGCGGCGTGCGCGTCGTGGTCGGCGTACTGCACCGGTGGGGACTTCATGAAGTACGACGAGGCGGACAGGATCGGGCCGCCGATCTTGCGGTCCAGCGCGATCTTCGCGGCCCGGACCGCGTCGATGATGACGCCGGCCGAGTTCGGCGAGTCCCACACCTCGAGCTTGAGCTCGGCGTTCAGCGGGGTGTCACCGAACGAGCGGCCCTCCAGCCGGATGTAGGCCCACTTGCGGTCGTCGAGCCACGGCACGTGGTCGGACGGGCCGATGTGTACGTCGCTCTTGCTCATCTCGTGGGGGATCTGGGAGGTGACCGACTGGGTCTTCGAGATCTTCTTGGAGACCAGGCGGTTGCGCTCCAGCATGTTCATGAAGTCCATGTTGCCGCCGAAGTTGAGCTGGTACGTGCGCAGCAGCTCGACCCCGCGGTCCTCGAAGAGCTTCGCCAGCGCCCGGTGCACGATGGTGGCGCCGACCTGGCTCTTGATGTCGTCGCCGACGATCGGCAGCCCCGCGTCCTCGAACTTCTTGGCCCACTCGGGGTCGGAGGCGATGAAGACCGGCAGGGCGTTCACGAACGCGCAGCCGGCGTCGATCGCGGCCTGGGCGTAGAACTTGTCGGCCTGCTCGGAGCCGACCGGCAGATAGGAGACGACGACGTCGACCTGCGCGTCGCGCAGCGCCTTGGCCACGTCGACCGGCTCGGCGTCGGACTCCTCGATGATCTCGCGGTAGTACTGGCCCAGCCCGTCGAAGGTCGGACCACGCTGCACGCTGACGCCGGTCGGCGGCACGTCGCAGAGCTTGATGGTGTTGTTCTCGCTGGCGACGATCGCCTCCGCGAGGTCCATGCCCACCTTCTTGGCGTCCACGTCGAACGCCGCGACGAACTCCACGTCCGAGACGTGGTAGTCGCCGAAGGTGACGTGCATGAGACCCGGGACGCGGTCGTTCGGGTCGGCGTTCCGGTAGTACTCCACGCCCTGTACGAGGGACGAGGCGCAGTTCCCCACACCGACGATGGCGACGCGGACGGAGCCCATAGCGTCTGCCTCCTTCTTCTTCATCACGGCCGCTCTTTCCTGGACTCTCCAGGCGGAGGCGGGCTGGTGTCTTCTCGTCGGCCGCCGGCCGTCCCGGGCTGCGGGACCGTCGGGGCACGGCCGGAGCGCTCGTTGGCGATGAGCTCCTCCAGCCAGCGAACCTCGCGCTCACAGGCCTCCAGCCCGTGGCGCTGCAGTTCCAGGGTGTACGCGTCGAGGCGCTCGGCCGCCCGGCCGAGCACGTCACGAAGCCCTTCGCGACGTTCCTCGATCTTGCGGCGGCGACCCTCCAGAATGCGCAGTCGGGTCGCCTGATCGGTCCGGGCGAAGAACGCGAAGTGCACGCCGAAGCCCGTGTCGTCGTACGTCTCGGGCCCGGCCTGCGCGATGAGTTGGGCGAAGCGTTCCTTGCCCTCCGCAGTGATCTTGTAGACCACCCGACCTCGTCGGCTGGTCAGCGCGGGAACCTCCTCGGCGGTGGCGGGTGTCTCGGCGGCCTCGGTGATCCAACCCGCCGCCTGCAACCGGCGCAGGGTCGGGTAGAGCGAGCCGTAGCTGATCGCCGCCCGGATCGCACCGAGCTTCGCGGTCAACTCCTTGCGCAGCTCGTAGCCGTGCATCGGAGACTCCTGCAGCAGGCCGAGGATGGCGAGCTCGAGCACGGGCCACCCTTCCCTTACCCTGTGCGGGGAGTGCTAACCGCCGCGATGTATCGGACCGATACATCGCACGTTAGCGGTTCACGGTGATCAGGGCAAACCCCGAATCCGCGTTCCCACCGTCACGCATCGTCACCACGGTCGCCTCGTTCGACGAGACCGCGTACCCTCTTCCGCATGCGTACGCAGCGCCAGGTCGTCGACTACTCGCTCCAGAAGCGAGCGGTGCTGCGTGAGCTCCTCGCCGGGCGGGTCGGCACCTACGACGTCTGCGACGCCTCGCCGTACCTGAAGAACGCCGCTCGCTTCCACGGCGAGCCGACCGACGAGCGGTGCCCGATCTGCCGGAGCGAGAACCTGATCCACGTCCACTACATTTACGGGGACGAACTCAAGCAGTCCGCCGGCCAGGCCCGGACGCTGGCGGAGTTGCCCGTACTGGCGATGACGCTGCGTGAGTTCCAGGTCTTCGTGGTGGAGGTGTGCCTCGGCTGTGACTGGAACCATCTCGTCGAGCAGTTCCTGCTCGGGCGGGACGGGCTGACCGGCGGTGGCGAGGGCGGGCCGGAACAGGACGCGGTGGGCGGCGGGCACGCCGCCGGCGCCGCTCCGGCCAATCGGCGGAGGCGAGAGGCGCAACGGTGATCCCAGCTCGTTCGGTTGACCCCGGCATCGTGGAGGAGAGACGGGGAGACCGACGGCTCGTTGGTCTGATTGGCCCGATTGATACGGAAGTGACACCGGCCGGCCGGCACTGGCGTGCCGCCGTGGCGGGTGTCTCAACTCACGGCAACCCGGTGGCGGCGCAGCCGCGCTCCACCGCGACCGGCAGGGTGTGAGGAATGAACTCGTACGGCGATCCCAGTTCTTCGCGTGGGCGGGCCCAGATCCCGGGCCAGAACGGCGACCCGGGACGGGCGGACGACGCGTACGGCCGCTCCGGTGGTGAGCCGCGCGGGAACGGTTGGTCAGCTGCGGAGGGTGCGGCCCCGGCGGGCCGGGCCTCGGTGGGGCCGCGGGGCGCGGTCGGTGGCCGGGCCTCGGTCGGCGGTTCGGCGGCGGTGCCTCAGCGCGGCGGCTCGACGTCCGGTTCGGCCTCGGCCGGCTCGGCGTCCGCCGGGCGCGCCGGCCGGGCCTCGGTCCCGGTCTCCCCGGCCCCCGGCGTGGGCCGGGCGGGCGCGGGTCGCGCGTCGGTCCCGGTCTCCCCGGCGCCGGGCGGTCCCGCCGGCCGAGCCACGGTCGGCGCCGCCGCGGTGGGCGCCGCTTCGGCCGGACGGGCCTCGGTGGGCGCGGCCCCGGTCGGCGGGCGGGCGTCGGTGGCGCGGGCCAGCGTGTCGCCGGTCTCCGGCGGGCCGGGCGGTCCCGGTGGGCCGGGCGGTCCCGGTCGGGGTGCGCGGGGCGCGGGTGACCCGGCCGCGGCGGCCCGGGCGCGCAAGCGCAAGCGGATGAACATGCTGATCGCCGGTTTCGCGGTCTTCATCATGCTGGCCGGCCTCGGCGTCGTCGGCTTCACCTACTACTCCACCAACGTGGTGCTGCCCGAGGACACCGACCCGCCGCAGGCGACCACCATCTACGCCTACGACAACAAGACGATCATCGCGAAGTTGGGCGAGGAGAACCGCACCCTGGTCACCATCGACCAGATTCCGCAGCACGTGCAGGACGCGGTGGCGGCGGCCGAGGACCGGAACTTCTACAAGCACTCGGGTGTCGACTACAAGGGCATCGCCCGGGCGGCGTGGAACAACTTCACCGGCGGCGACAAGCAGGGTGCCTCGACGATCACCCAGCAGTACGCCCGCAACGCCTACGACAACCTGAACGACGACACGTACGCCCGGAAGGTCAAGGAGGCGATCCTCGCCTCCAAGCTGAACGACAAGTACACCAAGCCGCAGATCATGCAGCACTACCTGAACGTGATCTACTTCGGCCGGGGCGCGTACGGTATCGAGGCGGCGGCGCAGACCTACTTCGGCAAGCCCGCCAAGAGCCTGAACGTCGCCGAGGGCGCGGTGCTGGCCGCGCTGATCAAGCAACCGCAGGCCACCGAGACCCACAAGGGCTACGACCCGGCGGTGAACCTCACCGACGCGCAGGCCCGCTGGCAGTACGTCATCGACGGCATGGTCGCCGAGGGCTGGCTGAACGCCCCCGGGCGGCCGCAGCGGCCGGCCGAGTACCCGAAGAACATCAGGAAGCCCAACAAGGGCGGTGTCGGGGTCGACTTCGGCGTCAACACGCCGCAGGGCAACGTGATCAACTATGTCCGGGAGGAGATGCGGGCGAAGGGCCTCTGTGTCGAGAACGAGGCCGACGTCACCGACGCCAAGCCGCTCTGCTCGCAGGCGCTGATGGCCGGCGGCTACCGGATCCGCACCACCATCGACATGAAGATCCAGCAGGCGGCGATCGAGACGGCCCAGCGCAAGGCCAAGGAATCGGCGCTCAACGGGCAGCCGGCGAACCTGATGGCCGCGGTGGTGGCGATCGACCCGAAGACCGGGCGGGTGCTCGCCTACTACGGCGGCGACAACGGCACCGGCACCGACTACGCCGGCAAGAACACCGACTCCAACGGCAACGTCACCGGCGGCCACTCCCCGGGCTCGAGCTTCAAGATCTACACGCTGGCGGCGGCGCTCAAGGAGGGCAAGGCGCTCGAGTCGCGCTGGAAGGGCCGCGCCTTCACCCCGAAAGATACCAAGTTCAAGGTCAGCAACGCCGGCGTCGACAACCCCTCCTGCGGCAACTCCTGCACGCTGAAGGTCTCCACCCTCAAGTCGCTGAACGTGCCGTTCTACCACGTGACGGAGGACATCGGGCCGGACAAGGTCCTCCAGATGGCCAAGGACGCCGGTGTCACCATGATGTGGGACACCAAGAATTCGAAGGCGTACGACCTCACCAACACCGACCCGAAGAAGCTCGCGCCGAGCCCGTTCTTCCACGTCATCGGCTACGGCCAGTACCCGATCACGGTGCTGGACCACGCCAACGGCGTCGCCACCTTCGCCAACCAGGGCGTCTACCACAAGGCCCACTTCCTCTACAGCGTCGAGAAGCTGGACAAGAACACCGGCAAGTGGGTCAAGGTCCCCGGCGGCGGAGAGAAGCTGAAGGGCGAGCAGCGGGTCCCCAAGGACGTCGTGGCCGACGTGACCTCTGTGCTGGAGCAGTACCCGGCCCAGGTCAACCACCGGCTCGACGACAACCGCAAGGCGGCCTCCAAGACCGGCACCTGGGAGCAGAAGCCGGACAGCCCCGAGAACGGCGACGCCTGGATGATCGGTTACACGCCGCAGATCGCCACCGCGGTCTGGGTGGGCAACGTCAAGGACCGCAAGCCGCTCAAGATGAAGGACGGCACCCGGATCAGCGGCGGCAACCTGCCGGGCACCATCTGGGAACGGTTCATGGACGAGGCGCACAAGGTCAAGGACTGGGAGAAGCTCGACTTCCCGCCGGCGGCCAACGTCGGTGACCCGGAGTCCGGCAACGGCGAGGCCCCGCCGCCGACCACGCCGGAGAACCCGCCGGGCTGCCCCAACCCGCTGAACCCGTTCTGCCCGCGCGACGGCAACAACGGCGGCGGCAACGACGGCGGTGGCGACGACGACGGCACCCCGACCAACCCGTTCGACCCGCGGGGAGGTGGCAACGGCGGGAACGGAGGCGGTCTGTTGCCCAGCACCCCACCCCGCACCACAGAGCTGTACTGAGCCCACGAACGCCGCCCGGCGGCCGGACGACAGGTCCGGCCGCCGGCGGCGTTTCCCGTACCGGTCAGTCGTGAGAGGGGACCCGCGAGCCCCGCTCGTACGGCAGGATGCAGCTTCATGAGCACCAGTGGACGGGAGGCGGGCGGACCGGTGGGCCGGGCCTCGGTCGGCGGACGCGCCCCGGTCGGTGGCGCCGGCCGGGCGTCGGTCCCGGTTCAGCCCGCACCGGGCGGGCCGGCCGGGCGGGCCCGGGTCGGTCCGGCGGCGGCGGGTGGCCGGGCGGCGGTGCCGCGGGCCGGCGGGCCGGGCGGGCCGGCCGGGCCGGGTAGGCCGTCCGGGCCGGGTCGGGTTCGCAAGCGCCGGCGGCTGAACACGCTGATCGCCGGTTTCGCGGTCCTCATCATGCTCGCCGGCCTCGGCGTCGTCGGTTTCACCTACTACTCGACGAAGGTGGTGCTGCCCGCCGAGGTCCCGCTGCCGCTCTCCACCACCGTGTACGCCAAGGACGGCAGGAACGTCGTGGCGAAGCTCGGCAGCCAGAACCGCACCTTCGTCACCATCGACCAGATCCCGCAGCACGTGCGGGACGCGGTGGCGGCGGCCGAGGACCGGAACTTCTACAAGCACTCGGGTGTCGACTACAAGGGCATCGCCCGGGCGGCGTGGAACAACGTCACCGGCGGCGACAAGCAGGGTGCCTCGACGATCACCCAGCAGTACGCCCGCAACGCGTTCGACAACCTCCAGGACGACACGTACGCCCGGAAGGTCAAGGAGGCGATCCTGGCCTCCAAGCTGAACGAGAAGTACAGCAAAGACCAGATCATGCAGCACTACCTGAACGTGATCTACTTCGGCCGGGGCGCCTACGGCATCGAGGCCGCGGCGCAGACGTACTTCAACGTCCCGGCCCAGAAGTTGACGCCGGCCCAGGGCGCCGTGCTCGCCGCCGTCATCAAGCAGCCGGTGCCCAGCGAGACCCACAAGGGCTACGACCCGGCGGTGAACCCGACCGACGCGCAGGCCCGCTGGCAGTACGTCATCGACGGCATGGTCGCCGAGGGCTGGCTGGGCGCTCCCGGCCGTCCCGAACGGCCCACCGCCTACCCGAAGGTCCTGCCGCCGAAGAAGGACGGCAACGGGTTCGGCGTGCAGACCCCCCGCGGCAACGTCATCAACTACGTCCGGCAGGAGCTGGAGCAGTGGGGGATCTGCTCCGACTCCGGCGCCCCGGGAAAGCCGACCTGCGTCGACGAGCTGCGCGACGGCGGCTACAAGGTGAAGACCACCATCGACTGGGACATGCAGATGGCGCTGGAGAAGGCCGCCCAGCCGGACCGGAAGGGCTCGGTGCTCCACGGGCAGCCGAAGAACCTCATGGCGGCGACGGTCTCCATCCACCCGGGCACCGGCCGGGTCCTCGCCTACTACGGCGGCGACAGCGGGGCCGACTTCGACTACGCGGGCAAGAACACCAACGCCAACGGCGACATCGTCGGCGGTCATCCACCGGGCTCGTCGTTCAAGGTCTACACCCTGGCCGCCGCCATCGACGCCGACATCTCGGTCAAGTCGCACTGGGACGCCACGCCCTTCACCCCCGAGGGCTTCAAGGACAAGGTGCAGAACGCCGGTCGGGGCGCGGGCGTGTGCGGCAAGTGGTGCACCCTGGAGGAGTCGACGATCCGGTCGTACAACGTGCCCTTCTTCCACGTCACGGAGAAGATCGGCCCGGACAAGGTGGTCGACATGGCCAAGCGTGCCGGCGTCAGCACCATGTGGACCGTCGACCCGCCCAAGCCGTACGACCTCACCCAGTCGGAGGCGGAGGAACTCGCCCCGAGCAGGTTCGACCGGGTGGTCGGCTACGGCCAGTACCCGATCACGGTGCTCGACCACGCCAACGGCCTGGCCACCATGGCGAACGACGGGAAGTACAACAAGGCGCACTTCGTCCTGTCCGTGGAGAAGCAGGACAAGACCACCGGCAAGTGGGTGAAGGTTCCCGGCACCGGGGAGAAGCTGGACAAGGCCGGGGGCCGGCAGGTCATCCGACCCGAGGTCGCCCGCGAGGTGACCGCGGTCCTCAAGGAGATCCCCGAGAAGAACAACGCCAACCTGGACGGCGGGCGGGACTCGGCCGGCAAGACCGGCACCTGGGAGCACAACGGCACCCCCCGCAACGCCCACGCCTGGATGGTCGGGTACGACGAGAACGTCGCCACGGCGGTCTGGATCGGCAGCCGCAACCCGAAGAAGCCGACGATCGTCGACGACGACGGCAACGACATCGGCGGCAGCAGCTTCCCGGCCAAGCTGTGGAAGCGGTACATGGACGACGCGCTGAAGGGCAAGGAGCGGTCCGAGTTGCCGAGCGTCACCGGCATGGGCGACGAGACCGCCGGCAACGGCACCGAGCCGGCGCCGCCGCCCACCCAGCAGCCGCCGCCGGGCTGCCCGAATCCGCTGGACCCGCTCTGCCAGACCGGCGGTGGCCCCACCGGTGGCACGCCGACCACTCCGGCCACCCCGCCGCCGGCCGGCGCCGGCACGACCGGCGGCGGGTTGTTGCCCACCACCCCAACGCGTACCACGCTGCGGTACTGACCCCACGAACGCCGCCGGCGCCCGGCCGACCGCGCCGGCCGCCGGCGGCGTTTCGGGTACGACAACCCCGGGCGGGACGGGACGCGGGGCCGGCGCGTACGGCAGGATGCTCGTTCATGAGCACGCAGTCGACGCCCGGCATCGACGACGTCGGTGCCCCCGACCACCCGTCCCGCTCCGACGGGTTCGTCCGGGGGGTCTCCGGACTGATCGGCGGCCCGCTGGGTGACCACGCCGCCGCGCTGGACCGGCCGGCCGGCCGGGAGCGCCGGTTCTGGACGGCGGCCCGGATCGTGCTGGCCCTGACCTGCCTGGCCCTGGCCCTGCACTGGGTGCAGAAGTCGCCCTGCCAGGACGGCGCCTGGCAGAACAACGTGCAGTACACCCGGTTCTGCTACACCGACGTGCTGGCGCTCTACTACGCCGAGGGGCTCAACGAGGGCAAGGTTCCCTACCGGGACCACCCCGTCGAGTACCCGGTGCTGACCGGCTACTTCATGGGCGCGCTGGGCCTGCCGGTGCACGCGCTCGGCGACGGCGACCCCGGGCTCAACCAGGGCCAGTGGTTCTACAACCTGAACGCGCTGGTGCTCGGCGCGCTGGCGGTGGCCACCGTCGCGGTGATCCTCGCTCTGCGCCGCCGACGACCCTGGGACGCCGCGCTCTTCGCGCTGGCGCCGGCGCTGGTGCTCACCGCCACGGTGAACTGGGACCTGCTGGCCGTCGGGCTGGCCGCGTTCGGGCTGCTCGCCTGGGCCCGGAGCCGGCCCGCCCTGGCCGGCGCCCTGCTCGGCCTGGCCGGGGCGGCCAAGTTGTGGCCGCTGTTCATCCTCGGGCCGGTGCTGGTGCTCGCCCTGCGCGCCGGACGGCTGCGTGCCGCGCTCACCGCCATCGGCACCGCGGTGGTCGCCCTGGTGGTGGTCAACCTGCCGGCCGCCGTCCCCTATTGGGAGAACTGGGACCGGTTCTTCGAACTCAACAGCGAGCGGCCCATCGACTGGGGCACCCTCTGGTACATCGGCCGCTACCTAGACGGCAGGGTGGGCAGCCCGGACCCGGCCGACCTGGGCCCCTTCGAGTGGCTCAACGTCAACGTCCCCACCCTGAACGTGCTCTCGTACGCCCTCTTCGGGCTGGCCTGCCTCGGGGTGGCCGCGCTGGCGCTGGCGGCACCGCGCCGCCCCCGGCTCGCCCAGCTCGCGTTCCTGGTGGTCGCCGCATTCCTGATCTTCAGCAAGGTCTGGTCGCAGCAGTTCGTGCTCTGGCTGCTGCCGCTGGCCGTGCTGGCCCGCCCGAAGTGGGGCGCCTTCCTGGCCTGGCAGGTGGCCGAGGTCTGCTACTTCGCGGCCTTCTACGGCGAACTGCTCGGCGCCGCCACCGCCCGGCCGGTGTTCCCGGAGGGCGTCTTCGTGCTGGCCGCCACGCTGCGGCTGACCACGGTGGTGGTGCTCTGCGCGCTGATCGTCCGGGAGATCATGCGGCCGGAGCTGGACCCGGTCCGCGCCACCTACCGGGACGACCCGGACGGCGGGGTGCTCGACGGCGCGCCCGACGCCGGATGGCTCGCCCACTGGCGACACCGCCCGGTCGAACCCGGGCCCGAGCCGGTCACCCCGTAGACGCGCAAGTCCAACACGGCCCCGCGTTGCTCAGGGTTGCGGGGAGCCCGACCGGCGCAGGGATCAAGCCTGACCGCCCGGAGCCGGTTGGGCTCCCCGCAACCCCACCGCAACAGGGCAGGCTCAGAGACGGAAGATCACCACCTGGCCGATCTCCTCGCGGGTGATGTCGAGCCCGTCCACCGGCGCGTCGATGGTCATCTCCCACGGCGTGCCGGCCACCTGGTCGCGCATCAACAGCACGTTGCGGACCCCGAGGGTGCGCAGGTAGTCGACGCTGGTCTGGTCCGGGAAGGCGGCCGACACCCGGCGTACCTCGTCGAGTTGGCGCGGGGTGAAGCCGCTGCCGCCGTTGACCACGTCCTGGAACCGGCTGGTCGACCAGAGCATCACCGGCTGGTCGAGGCTCTGGTTGCTCGGCAGCACCAGCAGCGGCCCGTCCACCGTCCGCATCGCGGCGGGCTGCGGAGGCACCACCGGGTGCGGGGTGGTGTTCAGCCCTTCGACGAGCACCAGCAGCAGCGGCACCAGGGTGGCCAGCCGCAGCCCCGGGCTCGGCCAGGACGGGATCCGCTCGGCGGAGATCTCGCGTACCCGGGCGGCGAACGCGCTCACCGCACCCGCGGCGAGCAGCCCGAGCAGCAGCGTCGTCCACAGCATCAGCCGGCCGGGCGTCCGCAGGCCGTTCCAGCCGGGCAGGTGCTCGAAGAGCGGCACGTAGGTGAAGGTGCCGTCGAAGAACCGGGTGCCCATGGCGAGCACCATGGTCGCCACCACCCCGGCGAGCAGCAGCAGCCGGTGGCGCAGCTTCCAGACCGAGAAGAAGACCCCGCCGATGGCGAGCGCGTAGAGCACGTAGCCGGGGAGCAGGGTCATCTCCGGGTGCCACGGGAGCGTCGCGCGGGCGCCCTCGTGCAGGCTGCCCCAGACCCGGGACTCGGCGGGCGCGGTGAGGAAGCCGCTGGCCGGCGGCGAGAAGATGCCGATGTCGCCGATGGTGCGTTCCGCCTGCGGGTGCAGCTGCGCCACCTTGAAGTAGGGGATCGCCATCAGCAGGCCGACCCCGGCGAATAGCAGCCCGCCGACCAGGTCCGCGACGAGCAGCCGGCGCCCGAACGGGCGCTTCACCGGCCGGACCACCCAGCGGCGCAGGAACCAGGTCACGGCCGCGACCAGGACGGCCCCGCCGAGGAAGTACGCGAACGGCAGCCCGATGCCGAAACCGAGGCTGAGCTGCCAGGCCGCCACCAACCAGCCGGTGTAGACCCAGCCGTCGTGGCGGCGCTCGGGGCGGTAGCCGTGGCGGAGCGAATATCCGTGCCCGCGGGCGAGCATGGCCAGCGCCAGCGGGATGCCGCCGTTGGAGACCACGTGCAGGTGGCCGGCCTGGGCCAGCAGCCACGGCGCGTAGGTGTAGCTCACCCCGGCCACCGCCGCGCCGATCCGCCCCGCGCCGAGCTGCCGGGCCAGGGCGTACGCCCCGAGCGTGGCGAGCGCGTGCGCCAGCACGAACATGATGTTGTAGCGCAGCACGGCGGCCTCGGGGCCGGTGCCGATCATCCCCGCCGGCGCGTAGCCGAGCAGGGTGTCGGAGAAGGCGAAGCTCCACGACTCGGGGAAGAAGGTGTTGGCGTGCCACAGCTGCGCCGGGTTGGTCAGCAGGATGTGCCCCGACCACGCCAGCTGCCAGGCCTGCAGGCTCGGATCCCAGTAGTCCTGAGGCAGCGTGTGGCGCGGGTAGCGCAGGGTGGGCCAGGTCAGCAGCACCGCCAGCACCAGTGACCCGACGGTGGCCAGGGTCCACTCGTGGATGAGGCCCCGGCCGATCGCCCGCCCGATCCGCCGGATCCGGGTCGGCACCGGCTCCGGGGCCGGTGCGAAGGCGGCCCAGGGGTCCGCCTCGGCGTCCTTCTCCCCGCCCGCCTTCCCGGCCTCCCCCTTGCGGTCCGTGGCCTTGTCCAGCTCGGCCTTGCCGTCCGTTGTCTTGCCGGGCGCGTTCTTGGTCTCCGCGGTCTTGCCGGGCTCGCTCTTGCCGTCCGTGGCCTTGCCGGGTTCGTTCTTGCTCTCCGCGGTCTTGCCGGGTTCGTCCTTGCTGTCCGTGGCCTTGTCGGGTTCGTTCTTGGTCTCCGCGGTCTCGCCCGGCTCGCTCTCGCTGTCTGTGGCCTTGCCGGGCTCGCTCTTGCCGTCCGTGGTCTGGGCGGGCTTGCCGCTGCCGTCCGTGGTCCGGCCGGCGGCGCCGCTGTCCGGTCCGACCCCGTCGACCGCGGTTTTCCCCGCCGCCTTCCGGTGGGCGTCGTCCCCGTCGGTCGGATTCCCGGCCGCCGCACCGCCGGCCCGGTCGCTCGGCTCGCGGCCGGGGCCGACCTTCCCGGGGTCGACGCTGGAAGGGCCCTGGCCCGACCCGGCCCGCTCCGCCGCGTCCGCGCCGCCGTCGGGCTCGACACCGCCCGGTCCGGGCTGGCCGGATCCGGTGGGCGCGGTCCGGTCCTTCGCCGGGCCGGCGGGGCGGTCGGTGTCGGTCGCGTCCGGGCGGGTCGGCTGCCGTCCGCCGGCGGACTGGTCCGTCGTCATGCCGCCGGGCTCTCCGTTCCGAGCTGCTCCCGCAGGAAGGCGATGTCGGCGGCCTGGCCGGCGACGCCACCGGGGGTCTCCACGATCACCGGTGCGCCGGCCGCGCGGATCACCGCGACCACCAGCTCCGGGTCGATCGTGCCGCCGTCGAGATTGTCGTGCCGGTCCTGGCCGGAGCCGAACGCGCCCTTGGAGTTGTTGGCGTGCACCAGGTCGATCCGGCCGGTGATCGCCTTGACCCGGTCGACCAGCCCGAGCAGCTCCTCGCCGCCGGCGTGGGCGTGGCAGGTGTCCAGGCAGAACCCCACGCCGTAGTCGCCGACGGCGTCCCAGAGCCGGGCGAGCGCGTCCAGGCGGCGGGCGCAGGCGTTGTCGCCGCCGGCCGTGTTCTCGATCAGGACCGGCACGCCGAAGCCCCCCGACTCGGCCGCGTACGCGAAGGTCTTGCGCCAGTTGTCGAACCCGACCGCGATGTCGTCGCCGGCGTTGACGTGGCCGCCGTGCACGATGAGCCCCTTCGCACCGATCGCCGCGGCTGCCTGCGCGTGCCCGAGCAGGAGCTTGCGGCTGGGGATCCGGATCCGGTTGTTCAGGGTGGCGACGTTGATGACGTACGGCGCGTGCACGTAGAGGTCGACGTCGGCGCCGCGCAGCCGTTCCGCGTCTTCCCGGGGCTTGGGGGCCTTCCACCCCTGCGGGTCGGCGAGGAAGAACTGCACCGCCTCGGCCGCTCGGGCGGTCGCCTCCGCCAGCGGGTCGGCCGGATCGACGTGGGCTCCGATACGCATGCAGGGGAGCCTACGTCGCGTCCCTGACAGCCGGGGTGACGCCCGCCGTCGATTCGGGCCGTCCGCGTCACCGGACGGGTCGGCGCTCGTTGAGGCGAGTGGGATCGACGGTCGGCTCTCCGGCAGGTCGCGGCACATCCGCACCGCCCGCCATCTCGGCCGTAGCCAGAGCGGGGGCACCCCCCGTCGCGCGGCCCGGCGCGACGGGGGCCCGCCCCACCGGCGCCGCCGAAGCCCTTCAAAAAGAATTGTCGGAGATTCAGCCATTTACCCCGACTAGCACCGAGTTCCGGCGTATCGTCGGGTAACAACACGATAAAGCTCCGCGGGGCGTCTCCGGTCCAACCTCATCGGTGTGGTCGTTCCTCCCCAGGTCCCACCCAAGGAATGCGGACGGGACGCCCCGCGGCCTCGGTGACGGGGGCCCGCCACGACAGTGATGTCGCAGCGGGCCCCCGTCACCGCGTCCGGGCCGGCCGTCGCGACCTGCCCGGGCATGATCGTCCGGACCGGGTATCCTGGTCCGGTTGTCCGCGTCCGGGTGGGTTCCCCCAACCTCGGAGCGGGCCACGACGCACGACCTCCTGCCACGGAAGGACCGTGGCCGCTTAGCCCACAGGAGGTGAGCACGTCTTGCGTCATTACGAGATCATGGTGATCCTCGACTCCAGCCTCGAGGAGCGCACCGTCGCCCCGTCGCTCGACACGTACCTGAACGTGATCCGGACCGCGGGTGGCTCGGTGGAGAAGACCGACGTGTGGGGCCGCCGGCGCCTCGCGTACGAGATCAACAAGAAGGCCGAGGGCATCTACGCCGTCATCGACCTGCAGGCGACGCCTGCGGCGGTGGCCGAGCTGGACCGTCAGCTGCGACTCAACGAGTCGGTGCTGCGCACCAAGGTCATCCGGCCGGAGATGCGCTGAGCATTCCCCGGTAACGCCCGGATCAGCCTCATCGGCCTGTCGGAGGGTTCTGAGAACCTGTACGGCAGAACGGATGAGTGCGCGAGGAGATGGTCATGGCAGGAGACACCACCATCACGGTCATCGGCAACCTGACCGATGACCCCGAGTTGCGGTTCACCCCCTCCGGTGCCGCGGTCGCCAAGTTCCGGGTCGCCTCGACGCCCCGGTTCATGGACAAGGCGTCCGGTGAGTGGAAGGACGGCGAGCCGTTGTTCCTCTCGTGCACGGTCTGGCGGCAGGCCGCCGAGCACGTCGCGGAGTCGCTTCAGCGCGGCGCCCGCGTGATCGTGTCCGGCCGGCTGCGTCAGCGGTCCTACGAGACCCGCGAGGGTGAGAAGCGCACCGTCATCGAGCTCGAGGTCGACGAGATCGGCCCGTCGCTGCGCTACGCCACGGCCAAGGTGCAGAAGATGTCCCGCTCCGGCGGCGGTGGCGGCGGCTTCGGTGGCGGTGGTGGCCAGGGCGGCGGAGGCAACTTCGACGACCCCTGGGCCTCGGCTGCCCCCGCCCCCTCCCGCGCCGGTTCGGGCGGCGGAAACTTCGACGAGGAGCCCCCGTTCTAATGGCGCCGAGCGCCCGCGATCGCAAACCAGGAGCAAGAGCAATGGCCAAGGCTGCGGCACTGCGCAAGCCGAAGAAGAAGGTGAACCCGCTCGACAAGGACGGGATCACCTACATCGATTACAAGGACACCGCGCTGCTGCGCAAGTTCATCTCCGACCGCGGCAAGATCCGCGCTCGGCGGGTGACCGGCGTCACCTCGCAGCAGCAGCGGCAGATCGCCCGTGCGGTCAAGAACGCCCGTGAGATGGCGCTCCTGCCGTACACCGCGACGGCCCGCTGAGAGGAGGCACCGACATGAAGATCATCCTTACTCAGGAGGTGTCCGGCCTCGGTGCCCCGGGCGACATCGTGGAGGTCAAGGACGGCTACGGCCGTAACTACCTGCTGCCGCAGGGCTTCGCGATCGCCTGGACCAAGGGTGCGGAGAAGCAGGTGACGCTCATCAGGCGCGCCCGTTCCGCCCGGGAGATCCGCGACCTCGGTCACGCCAACGAGGTCAAGGGCCAGCTCGAGGGCCTCAAGGTCAGCCTGAAGGCCCGTGCCGGCGACGGTGGCCGCCTCTTCGGCTCGGTCACCCCGGCCGAGATCGTCGACGCCGTCAAGGCGGCCGGCGGTCCGGTCCTCGACCGGCGTCGGCTGGAGCTGCCCGGTCACATCAAGTCGACCGGTTCCTACCCGGTGCGGATCAAGCTGCACCCCGAGGTGACCGCCAAGTTCGACCTCAACGTCGTCCAGGGCTGACACCCACCAGCAACACAGCAGGGCCCGCACCGGTTCGACCGGTGCGGGCCCGCTTCGTCATCGGGGGAACGTCAGCCGATCGGCTGGCCGGTTATCGCGCTGATCATCACCGTGGAGAGGCCGCCGCCCACCACCGCCGCGGCGAGCGCCACTGTGGTCGACCGCCAGGTGGTCCCCACCCGGCGCAGCAGCAGCGCGACCACCAGGCTGCTGGCCAACGCCAGCCCGAAGCGCGGCATGCCCTCCAGCATCGAACCGAGCGCGCGCGAACGCGGCGAGTCGCAGCCGCCACCGCTGATGTCGGTGACACAACCGGCCGGCGCCTGACCGTCGAGGGTCAGCAGCCAGACGAACACCATCACCGCCGGCAGCAGGTAGCAGGCCGCGGTGTAGAGCAGCGACCGCAGCGATCCGCCCTGATCCGGGTCGAGCAGGTCGTCCTCGAGCCGCCGGGCCCAGGTCCCCCCGCCGACCGGGTCGACCCGCCGCCGTACGGCCGCTCCGCCCGGCGGAGTGCCGACCGGATCGACGCGCCGGCGCGGCGCGGAGCGCGGGCGCGGCGCGGTGTAAGCGACCACCGGTGAGCGCGGCGCCGACACCGGCGGATCCACCCAGCGGGGGTCGTCGCCGGCGAGCCGGGTGCCGGACCAGAAGGCCTCCTCCGGACCGTCCTGCCCCGGCCACGACCACGCGCCCGCGGCGCCGCCGGAGCGCGGTGGCTCCGTCCGGTCCCAGCCGCCGTCGGTGTACCGGTCCCACTGGCCGGTGCTGTCGGGCTGGTGCCACTGGCCGGTGCTGTCCGGCTCCTCCCACCGGCCAGTGCTCTCGTCCCACCGGCCGCCGCCGGAGGTGCGGTCCCAACGGTCCGGGCCGGGGGCCGGCTGCCAGGCGTGCATCCCCGAGGCGTCCCACGGATCCACCGCCGGGCGGTACGCCGCCTCGTCCGGTGCCGCGTCCCGCTCCCACGGGTCGACGGCCGGCCGGGCCCAGGACTCCGCCGACGCTCCCCGGCCGCGCCGGGTCGGCCGCTCGACCTCGGGCTCGGCGGCCCCGGTCTCCTCCGCACCGCCGGACCAGATCACCTGTGGACGACGGGACGGCGTGCGGCGGGGACGGCTCTGCGGCGCGGCGCCGGAGATCGCCTCGTCCTCGGCACGCCGGCTACCCACGTAGCCCTGCTCCTGCGGGCGGTCGAAGGTCCACTCGCGGGTGTGGTCCGACTCGGGCGCGGCGGCGATCGCCGGCACCTCGCGCCAGCTGGTCTCGGCGACGCGGCGCCAGCCGCTCGTGCTCTCCGTCGCCCGCCAGTCATCCGTGGATCCGGTGGACCGCCAGTCGCTGGTGGCGTCGCCCGCCCGCCAGTCGTCCGCGGTCGCCCGCCAGTCGCCGGTGGCATCGGTCGTCCGCCAGCCGCCGCCGGAGGAGGGTGGGTCGAGGTCGTCGTCGTCCGGGGCGGCGTGCCGGCCACCGCCGTCGGGGCTGCGCACGCCGGACTCCAGCGCCCAGCGCGGCAGGTAGGTGTCGACCGGCTCCTGCTGACCGCGTTCGATGGCCCGACGGCGGCTCGGCGTCCGGTAGCCCTCGGCGGCGGACGAGTAGGGATCCACCGGGAGCGGATCGGCGGGATCGTCCCAGCGGGCGGCAGACCGTCGCTCGCGCGGACCATCCTCTCCGCGTCCCCAGTCCCGGTAACTCACGGCCGGAGCGTGACCCTTCTCAACCGATAGCGCAATCCGCTGTCCAGGTGTAGCCGTTCGCTGGAGATAGTACGGGACGATCGACCCCACGGTCCGACCGAAAACTTCTCCTCCACAGGGTGGGGATCGCGTTTTAGCAGTTCAGAGCGGTGTGGCCGAGAATTCCCCAACCGTTGTCCACAGGCTGTGCACACGCTGCGCACATGCTCGTCCACCGGCGTCCACAGGTTGTCCCGAGGCTCGTCCACCGGCGCGGTTGAGTGCCTGACCTCCGCTTCCGTATGGTTACCCCCCGACCGACCGCCAGATGACCCCCGATCGACCCGGCCGGTCGGAGATTGTCGTACCCCGGCGGTAGAGCTGGATGAGGATCCGACGCAGTGGAGGGGGGCCCGGTGTCGGTCACCGATGACATGCGGTCGGAGTCGCGCTCCGGAGGGCCGCCGCCGGTCCCGGCGCAGCCCGACGGGCAGTACGACCGCACGCCGCCGCAGGACGTCGCCGCCGAGCAGTGCGTGCTGGGCGGCATGCTGCTCTCCAAGGACGCCATCGCCGACGTCGTCGAGATCCTCAAGAGCCACGACTTCTACCGGCCGATCCACGCCACCATCTTCGACACCATCCTGGAGATCTACGGCCGGGGCGAGCCGGCCGACTCGATCACCGTGGCGGCGGCGCTGGCCGACTCGGGCGACCTGGTCCGGGTGGGCGGCGCTCCCTACCTGCACACCCTGATCGCCAGCGTGCCGACGGCGGCGAACGCCGCGTACTACGCGCGGATCGTGAGCGAGCGGGCGGTGCTGCGGCGGCTGGTCGAGGCCGGCACCAAGATCGTGCAGCTCGGCTACGGCACCGCCAACGGCGGCAGCCGGGACGTCGACGACATCGTCGACCTCGCCCAGCAGGCCGTCTACGACGTCACCGAACGCCGGGTCAGCGAGGACTTCGCCGTTCTGGCCGACATGCTCCAGCCGACCCTGGACGAGATCGAGGCGGTGGGCGCCCAGGGCGGGGTGATGACCGGCGTGCCGACCGGCTTCACCGACCTGGACCGGCTGCTCAACGGCTTGCACCCGGGGCAACTCATCATCGTGGCCGGAAGGCCTGGCTTGGGCAAATCGACCGCAAGTATGGACTTTGCCCGAAATGCCGCTATCCGCGCCAACCAGGCGGCCGCCATCTTCTCCCTGGAAATGAGCAAGGTCGAGATCGTCATGCGACTGCTCTCGGCCGAGGCCCGGGTGCCGTTGCACGTGCTGCGCAGCGGACAGCTCTCCGACGACGACTGGACCAAGCTGGCCCGGTGCATGGGTGAGATCAGCGAGGCGCCGCTCTTCGTCGACGACACGCCGAGCATGAACCTGATGGAGATCCGGGCCAAGGCGCGTCGGCTCAAGCAGCGGCACGACCTGAAGATGATCGTGGTCGACTACCTCCAGCTGATGACCTCGCCGAAGCGGACGGAGAGCCGCCAGCAGGAGGTCGCCGACCTCTCCCGTGGCCTGAAGCTGCTGGCCAAGGAGGTCGAGTGCCCGGTCATCGCGGTGAGCCAGCTGAACCGTGGCCCGGAACAGCGCACCGACAAGCGCCCCCAGCTGTCCGATCTGCGCGAATCGGGATGCCTGACCGCTGAGACGCGGCTGATTCGGGCTGACGACAACTCAGAGATCACCCTCGGTGAGTTGCTCGCGTCCGGGGCGAGGGACATCCCCGTGTGGGCGCTCGACGAGAAACTTCGATACAAGCCGCGCACCATGACCCATGCCTTCCCCAGCGGCATCAGGGAGGTCTTCCGGATGACGCTGGCGTCCGGAAAGCAGATCGAGGCGACGGCCAATCACCCGTTCCTCACCTTCGGCGGATGGATGCCGCTCGCCGAACTGACGCCCGGGACTCGGCTCGCCACGCCGCGGCACGTGCCACCACCTCTCGCCGTCCGACCGTGGGCGGAGGCGGAGGTCGTACTGCTGGCGCACCTGCTCGGCGACGGCTCTTTCGTACGTCGGCAGCCGATCCGGTACGCCAGCCGGGACGAGGCGAACCTTGACGCGGTCTCGGAGGCGGCGAAGCACTTCGGCGTCTCCGCCGTGCGTGACGACTACGAAGCCGCGAGAGTCACGACCCTTCGCCTGCCCGCTCCCTACCGCTTAGCCCGTGGTCGGCGCAACCCGATCGCTGAGTGGTTGGACGGCTTGGGCCTGTTCGGGCTCAGGTCGCATGAGAAGTTCATTCCGCAGGGGGTCTTCAGCCTCCCGAAGGTGCAGGTAACCAGCTTTCTGCGGCACCTGTGGGCAACGGACGGGTCGGTGACCGTCAACAAGTCGGGCCGCGGTGGGCGGGTGTACTTCTCCTCGACGAGCCGCAGGATGCTCGAGGACATCTCCCGCCTCCTTCTCAGGTACGGCATCACCGCACGCCTGAAGGCTGTACCTGTAGCGCGTCACCGGGCGCAGTACACGCTCGACATCTCGGGGCGGGACGACCAGTTGCGTTTCCTACGCGAGGTCGGTGTGCACGGGGAGAGGTCCCGCAACTGCGTCGACCTGCTCGCTTCGCTGGAGGCGATGGAGAGCAACACCAACGTCGATACGGTGCCCCGCGAGGTGTGGACCAGAGTCCGGCAGATCCTCGCGGAGCAGAGCATGAGTCACCGCGAGTTCGCTGCTGCGATCGGTACCCAGTTCTGCGGCAGCACGCTGTGGAAGAACGCACCTAGTCGGTCCAGGCTCGCCAAGATCGCATCTGTCCTCGATGCCGCCGACCTTGACCTGCATGCCACGAACGACATCTTCTGGGACGAGATCGTGTCGATCGAGTCGCTCGGTGAGCGAGAGGTCTTCGACGCGACCGTGATGGGGACGCACAACTTCATCGCGAACGGCATCGCAACCCACAACTCGATCGAGCAGGATGCTGACGTGGTGATCCTGCTGCACCGGGACGACTACTACGACAAGGAGTCGCCGCGAGCCGGCGAGGCGGACTTCATCGTCGCGAAACACCGGAACGGGCCGACGGATACGGTCACCGTCGCGGCGCAGCTGCACCTCTCCCGGTTTGTCGACATGGCAATCGTCTGAGGGGTTCCCACCGCGCTCGACGCTGAGCAGCGCGGCGACATCGCAGCTCAGGCCGGTGCCTTGCGCGAGGTGGTGCACACCTTGCGCAGGGTGAAACCGTCGAGAGTCCTCCCCGCACAGTGGTTGCGTGGCAGGCACGGCCCTAATGGTGGTCGTGCGGGACGCGTGGCTGAGCGTTCGCGGCCGCGAGCCGGCCCCCGAGGGGCACCCGGTGTGCCGCTACCGCTACCTGCTGCGTCGGACAGCCCGCACGCCGAACACGATCGCCCCGACGACGAGCGCGACGCCCATGAGCTGGAGGCCCGGCGAGTCGTCGGCCTCCCCGTACACGACGCCGGCGACGCCGAGCGCGACGGCAAGGATGGCGACGACGGCGATGACGTACTTCATGGGATCTCCCTTCGGCGGCCGAACCCGCCGTCGATCGTGCCTATGAGCGGGTCGACATGGTCGAGATGGTCAGTGCGGGGCAGGTCGTCGTGGTGGTTCATTCGTCGACCCACTCGAGCAGGTCGCCGGGTTGGCAGTCGAGCACCCGGCACATGGCTTCCAGGGTGC
>NZ_JBRIQN010000036.1:0-68948 GCF_052981855.1 Micromonospora sp. LZ34 | reverse complement strand
ACATGATCATCCACTGTGGTTGGAAGGCCAGCGGCAACTCTTGACAACTGAAGATCGAAAGCTGTGCGACAGCCTCCCGGCAGCCCCGCCGCTGCACCGAAACCCTTCCGACCAGGACCCGGCCGCCCACCAGGCCAGCCCAACCGCCACCCCGCTACCCGCCACGACGTCCACATCGTGACCAGCAGCAAACCGGCAACCGCGAGAAAGAAGACGAAGACCTCGAAGGACCCAAGGCCACGGCGCACGGGTTAAGGATCAAGCAAGAGCCTGACCCGCGTTCCCCCAGGTCAGGCTCTCATGATCTTGTGCGCCGGAAGGGACTCGAACTCGAACCCCTAGTAGATCACCATGGCCCCGGCCGTGCCTCGGGATACGGTGAGAGCGTCACCCCGGACCCCGGCTGACCGCATGGGGCGTGTCCGCTCCACACGATCAGGGTCGGAGTGAGTCGTGAACGAGCACATCAACGGGCCGCGTCTACGCTTCCGAACCGCTCCTTCCGCCCGCACGTCGGTGACCCTCTGCCGCCCGACCGGGGCTGATCGTCCCCGCTGGCGCGACCCCGGTGCGGTGGGCCGGTGAGCGCCGCACGCCGGATCCGGCTGTGGGCCCTGGTCGTCGACGCGGCTCGGGGCGGGACGGTCACGGTCGACCGTGTCTGCGCTGCGACGGCGTCGGTCGTCGGCGTGGACTCCGCCGCCGTCACGGTGACGCTACGCGCCACACCACGGGAGGTGCTGTGCGCCACTGACCGGACCGCCTGGGATCTGGAGGAGCTGATTCTGACCCTCGGGGAGGGGCCTGGGATGGACGCGATCTCCGGCGGGCCGGCCCTGGTCGCTGACCTGGCAGCGCCGGAGTGTCTGGCCCGTTGGCCGGCGTTCGCCCCGGCGGCGGTGCTCGCCGGGGTCCGTGCGGTGTTCGCGCTGCCGCTCCAGGTCGGCGGGATCCGCCTCGGTGTGCTGGATCTCTACCGCGCGCGGGCCGGCGGCCTCGACGGCACGCAACTGGCCGACGCCCTGACTTTGGCGGACACGGCGTGCGCGGTGCTGCTGCACGGTGCGTCCCGCGACGGGCCGGAGCAGGACGATCGTTGGCCCGAGCAGGCCGGGTTGCACCATCCCGAAGTGCACCAGGCCACGGGGATGGTCACGGTCCAGCTGGGGGTGAGCGCGGCGGAGGCCCTCACCCGGCTACGCGCCTTCGCCTACTCCCACGACCGACGCCTCCGGGACGTCGCAGTCGACGTGGTGGCCCGGCGCCTGCGGTTCGACTCCTCCGACGCATTCGGCGGCGGGGCCGGATGAAAGCCGGGACCCGGCCCATCGTGCAGCCGGTCGGTCGCCCGCGCCGCCGCACGCCCGAGGGGGCTATCGTATGCCGAGGGTGAGCGACATGACCGAGATCCAGCTGTCCGACGTGTTCGTGGAAATGGCTGACACACTCGTCGACGACTTCGACGTGATCGAGTTCCTGCATGTGCTCGCCGGCCGGTGTGTTCAGCTGCTGGGCGTCTCGGCGGCCGGGCTGCTGGTAACCGACCAGCAGGACAACCTTCAGGTGATGGCGGCCTCCTCCGAACGCACCCGGCTGCTGGAGTTGTTCCAGCTGCAGACCGACCAGGGGCCATGCGTGGACTGCTTCCGCACCGGCCAACCCGTGTCGGTCATCGACCTGCGGGCCGCCGGCCACCGCTGGCCCCGGTTCACCGCCGCCGCAGCCGAGGTCGGCTTCACCGCGGTACACGCCCTGCCCATGCGCCTGCGTTCCGAGGTCATCGGCGCGCTGAACCTCTTCGACACCCGCCCGGGCGCCCTCGACGAAGGCACGGTCCGGATCGGACAGGCCCTCGCGGACGTGGCCTCCATCGGGCTGCTTCAGCAACGCGCCATCCACCACCGCGACATCCTCACCGAGCAACTGCAGACCGCACTCAACAGCCGAGTTCTGATCGAGCAGGCCAAGGGCGTCCTCGCCGAACGCCTCCAGGTGGACGTGGGCGAGGCTTTCGCGTTGTTGCGCAACGGCGCCCGCAGCCGCAACCGGCGGCTGTCCGATCTGGCTCAGGCGATCGTCGACGGCTCCGAGCAGCTCACGCCGGGAACCGCAGCCAACCTCTCCGCCTGACTGCCCGGGCCAGCCAGGGGCCTGGGTGGTCCCTTTGGCCGACGTCCGGCGGCGCGAATCGGCGCGATGAGGCGTACGGTGAGGTTTGTCGCCCGGGCCCCCGGTGGCTGTCAGCTCCACCGCCGCCATCCGTAAGGGGCCTTGAACAATGGTCATCCCCACCGCGACCGCGACCGCGACCGCCGTTCCCCGACATCCGCCGGCGGGTGACGTGCCGGCGACGAGCGAACAAATGTTGCGTCGACACGCTGCCCTGAGCTGCGACGATCCCGATCGTACGAGACTGCGGACCCGGATCATCGAGGGCAATCTGCCCATGGCCAGCCGGCTGGCCCGCCGATACACCGGACGCGGAGAGCCCTACGACGACCTGGCCCAGGTCGCGGCCCTCGCCCTGATCAAAGCCGTCGACGGATTTGACGTCCGGCGAGGCGTTCCGTTTGCCTGCTACGCGGTTCCGACCATTGTCGGTGCCCTCCGCCGGCACTTCCGCGACACGACATGGGCGATGCGGGTCCCACGCCGCGCCCAGGAACTGAACAGCATGGTGCGAGCTGCCACGGCCGAGCTCACGCAGCGACAGAGCCACCACCCGACCACCGCGGAACTCGCCGACCACCTGGACGTGAGCGTCAACGACGTCCTGGCCGGACTCACCGCATCGCAGGCCTACCACCTGCCATCCCTCAACGCGCCCCACCTCGGCGCCGATGACATCGAGACCATCGAGCTCGTCGGCGCCGTCGATCCCGGCTACACGCGCGTGGACGACCACCTGACGGTGCTCCCGCTGCTCGCCGACCTTGCCCCGCGTGAGCGTCGGATTCTCACCATGCGGTTCTACCGCCACATGACCCAGGCGCGGATCGCCACCGAGGTCGGAATATCGCAGATGCACGTGTCCCGGCTGCTGAGGCGTTCCCTGGCCCAGCTCAGGGCCGGAATGCCGAGCTGACGGGCCGCTGTCCCGGTCACTCCGATCGCCCTGAGGAGAGCGCCAAACGATCACGAGAAGACTTCGATGGCAGTCGGTCCGTCCGTCACGACTGAGTCCTCCGTCATCCCGTGCGGATCCATCACCGTGCGGCTCGGCGCACGGGTGAAGCGCGCCGTCGCGCGCCGTCCAGGTATGCCGGACGGGTGGCGGAGTAGGCTCAGGGAAGCGTTTGCTCCAGACCCCGGCGGCGTGCTTGAGCGTCGATTGCCGGGAGGATTCGTGAGCAGTATCGATTCGACCATTGCGCAGGTGCGGCCAGGGTCGCAGCGCCGTCGCGGCAGCGATTATGCCGACCTGTTGGCTCGGGTGCGGCAGGCAGGCCTGCTCGACCGGCGCCCGACCTACTACACGATCAAGATCGCAATCAACGCCGCGTTGGTTGTCGCCGGCTGGACGGTTTTCGTGCTGCTGGGGGACTCGTGGTGGCAACTGATCACCGCAGCGTTCCTGGCCGTGGTCTTCACCCAGACCGCGTTCCTCGGCCACGACGCCGGCCACCGGCAGATCTTCCGATCCCGACGCGCCAACCAACTGGTCGGGCTGATACACGGCAACCTGGCGATCGGTCTGGCCTTCGGCTGGTGGGTCGACAAACACCACCGCCACCACGCCCACCCCAACCAGGAGGGCCTCGACCCCGATATCTCGGGCGAAGCCATCGTGTTCACGCACACCCAGGCCGGTGCGCGGCGCGGTGCTGGACGGCTGATCGCCCGCTACCAGAGCCTCCTGTTCTTTCCGATGCTGCTGCTCGAGGCCGTCTCCCTCCACGTGGCCAGCGTCCGGGCGTTGTCGCGGTCTACCTACCGTGAGCGTGGCCGGGAGGCGCTGTTGCTCGGACTGCACGCCGCCGCGTACCTCACCGCGGTCTTCGCGGTGTTATCCCCGCTGCGGGCGTTGGTCTTCGTCGTCGTTCAGCAGGGCCTGTTCGGGGCGTACCTGGGATGTGCCTTCGCCCCCAACCACAAGGGCATGCCGATCCTCACGGAAGACGACGACACGGACTTTCTTCGTCGCCAGGTCCTCACCTCCCGCAACGTCCGTGGCAACTGGCTGATCGACTTCCTGCTCGGCGGCCTGAACCACCAGATCGAACACCACCTGTTCCCCAGCATGCCCCGCGCTTCACTACGCCACGCCCGGCCCATCGTCCGCGCCTACTGCCTCGAGCACGGCCTGCCCTACGTCGAGACCACCCTCCTCGACTCCTACCGGCAAGCCCTGCACCACCTGCACAGCGTGGGTCGCAGCGGACATCCGGTTTCGAGAACCCGAACCAGCCGACGTACCCGACGCCGACCTCGTCGCAGCCAACGGCCGCCATGCCCGCCAACGGAAACGGTGACAACCACCGGATCGCGTCGGTAGCCTTCGACAGCCGGCTCGCCGCGCTACCCGTCCTCAGGGCGCCAGCACCGGTCTGGCCCACCAGCTGTCCCGATCAGAAGCCTGTCCGCGTGGCTGCGCGTGACCCATCACAGAGTTGCCGCTTGGTGATCCCATCCAGACCGGTGCCGACCCTCGACCCCGGGTCTGAAGGAGGCCAAGGCCGTAATGCCTATGCTGGCAGAGGTTGCCGACGCCGTCATCGGCGTTGACACCCACCGCGACACGCACGCGCTGCAGATCGCGCACCCCAACGGCGTACCCATCGCCGAACTCGCAATCAGCAACGACACAGCCGGATACGCGCAGGCGATCGCATGGGCCTCGCGGTGGACGTCGGACTCACGAGTGTTCTTCGCCGTGGAAGGCACCCGCTCCTACGGCATCGGACTGGCCCGGGCGCCGCGCGCGGCCGGGCAACCCGTGGTCGAGGTCGTCCGACCGGTGCGGGACAACCGCCGTCGCGGCAAGGGCAAGACCGACCAGATCGACGTCGGGTTGGCGGTTCTGGCTGCGCTACGCCTGGATATGGATCAACCGACTACGTGCCCTGCTGCTCACCGGCGACGACAGCGACCGACAGCTCGACGTATTCCCGTTCATCCCGCAACCCGGCCTCCCAGCAACACTATGAGTGGTCCGGGACCCGATTCGGTTGTGGCTCCAGCGTGACGATCTTCCCGGGCCGGCGACTCCGGCCGGCAGCCACCCGCACCCCGGCCACACGGGGGATTGTGAGGGCGTTGCCGGGTGGTGACGATCTCGTGTCATGGACTCCGCCTTGACCCTGATCGGACTGCCCATCGCCCTCGGCGTCATCATGCTCGGCCTGGGTCTCGGCCTGACCATCGAGGACTTCCGCCGGGTGGCCCAGCACCCGAAGGCCGCCGTCATCGCGCTGGTGTGCCAGGTGCTGGTGCTGCCGGCGCTCTGTTTCGGCCTGGTTCTCGCCTTCGACCTGCCGCCGGAGCTGGCTGTCGGAATGATGCTGCTGGCCGCCTCCCCGGGCGGCACCACGGCCAACCTCTACAGCCACCTTTTCGGCGGGCACGTGGCGTTGAACATCACCCTGACCGCCATCAACTCGGTGCTCGCCGTGTTCACCCTGCCGATCGTGGTCAACCTGTCGGCGGCGTACTTCCTGGCGGACGGGAGGAGCATCGGCCTGCAGTTCGACAAGGTGCTCCAGGTGTTCGCCATCGTGCTCGTCCCGGTCGCGCTCGGCATGCTGATCCGGGCCCGGGTGCCGCGCGTCGCCGAACGCCTGAATAGACCGGTCCGGATCCTCTCCGTCGTCGTGCTGGTCGTGGTGATTGCCGGTGCCGTGTTCGGCGAACGCGAGAACATCGCCGACTACTTCGTCTCGGTCGGCCTGGCGGTGCTGGCGTTCAACCTGCTGAGCCTCGCGATCGGTTACGGGGTACCCCGCCTGGCCGGGGTCGACCGGAGGGCCGCGACGGCGGCCGGGTTCGAGATCGGCATCCACAACAGCACCCTGGCCATCACGATCGCGCTCAGCCCGGCCCTGCTCGACAACACCCGGATGGCGATCCCGGGGGCCGTCTACGGCATCGTCATGTTCTTCACCGCGGCGGCGTTCGGCTACCTGGTGACGCGAGTCCGCGCCCGGCCCGCCACCACCTGAGGCCCCTGACCGGCGTGTCGCGGTTCGCACCGTCTGCGTTCTGGTGCGCCGAGGGCGGTGCGGTGGCGCCCCGAGCCCGGCATCGCGCTCCGTCACGAGCGCCCGCACAGCGTTGGCGCTCAGGTCGGCTCCGCTGGACATCAAGCGTCCGGAAGAAGGGACTACGGGTGCCGTCCTGCCGAATGAGGCGTACGGTGGCGATGTCGCCCGAGTCCCCGGTGGCCTCGCCCGTTTCGCCGCCACCGCCCCCCTGCGAGTCATTGGTCGATGGTCATCGCCATCGCGACACGGATGACACTCCTGCCTGCTTGCTGCGACTCCGAGCGTCGGAGCCGCGACCAACTCGCTGTTGCGTCGACGGCGACCGTCACGCCGGCCCGTCCTTCCAGTCTTTTCACCTACCGACCGCGCGGCCCGTCGGTCACGGTAGGAGTTTGCCGGCCCGCCGACACTCCCAACGCCTTTCCCGGACCGGTGACGGGGATTCGACCACCATGTCCACACCGCTACCCGTCCGAGCAGAGAGGGGACCATGACCGTCCCAACGACTCCACGAGGAAGCAGACGATGAGGGTCGCCAGGCACAGGATCGGCGACGCCCTACGCGAGCGGGGACAGCAGGTCAGGGCGGACCGAGTCGGCCTTGAACTACCGGAGTGGGTGAACCCCGACAAGCACTGCGCGTTGCTCGCGACGCTGCGTCTCGATCCGGCCGACCTCGCCGAGGCGCGATCCCCATGAGGGTGGCTCTGCTCGGGCCGGTCGCGTGGCGGACACCGCCGCACCACTACGGCCCGTGGGAACAGGTGACGGGCCTGCTGGCTGAAGGGCTGACCACACGTGGCGTGGACGTGACACTTTTCGCGACGTTGGACTCGGTCACCTCCGCCTCCCTCGACGGCGTGTGCCCGCGGGGGTACGCCGATGACCCGTCGATGGACGGGCGGGTGTGGGAGGCGATGCACGTCTCCCACGCGTTCGCCCGGTCGGCGGAATTCGACCTGGTGCACAACCACCTCGACTGGCTGCCGCTCGCCCTCGCCCAGCACTGCCGCGCGCCGCTGCTCACCACCGTCCACGGCTTCTCCGGCGCCGGCATCCTGCCCGCATACCACAAGGCCCGCTCGTCCTACGTGTCGATCTCCGACGCCGACCGGGTCGCCGGGATCGATTACGTCGCCACGGTGCACCACGGAGTGGACCTGACCGGCCTGCCGTTCACCCCGAAGGCTGGCTCAGGTCTGGTCGCCTTCGGCCGAATACACCCCGACAAGGGCATCCACACGGCCATCGAGATCGCCCGGCTCGCCGGTCGGCCCCTGACCATCTGCGGCATCGTGCAGGACGAGCGGTACTTCACCGAACTGGTGGCGCCGCACATCGACGGCGAACAGGTCATCTTCCTCGGATCGGTGGGCCCCCGGCGACGCGCGGAAATCCTGGGCGCCAGCTTCGCCCTGTTACACCCGATCGTCTTCGACGAGCCCTTCGGCCTGTCGGTGGTGGAGTCGATGGCGTGCGGCACACCGGTCGTGGCGTACGCGCGCGGGTCGATGCCGGAAATCGTCGACGAGGGCGTGACCGGCCTGCTCGTGCACACCGTCGAGCAGGCCGTCGACGCCATCGCCCGGGTCGCCGAGATCGACCGGGCCGGCTGCCGGGAGCGGGCCCGGCAGCGCTTCGGCGCGGACCGGATGGTCACCGACTACCTGGCCGTCTACGACGACCTCATCGGTCGTCCACAGCGCTGAACCCGCCGAACCCGCGACAACCGGAAGGCACCGACCCATGCCCAGCTACGGTTTCCTCAGCACCCACCCACCGACCCGGTGCGGATTGGCCAGCTTCAACTCCCTCCTGGCCGCGCACCTGACCGCCGACGGTACGCGCGGGGGCGTCGTACGGGTCACCGACAGCAGCGACGACCAGCGCGCCCTGCCCGGTGTCGTGCACACCTGGGACGCTCGCACCCCTGCCGGCTGGCGGGGCGCCACCGCCGCCCTGAACACCTTCGACGTGGTCATCGTTCAGCACGAGTACGGCATCTACCCCGGCGCAGACGGCCGGGACGTCGTGCCGCTGCTGCACCGGCTCGCCGTGCCGAGCATCGTGGTCCTGCACACCGTGCTCAGCCACCCCACCGCCCGGCAGAAGTCCCTGCTGGAGCAGATCGTCGCCGCAGCCGGGGCGGTCGTCACGATGACCGACACGGCCCACGACCGGCTACTCGTCGGGTACGCCGTGAACCCGGCGAAGGTCACGGTCATCCCACACGGCGCCGCCGACCAGGTGGGCGTGCCCGCCCAACGCCGTGCCCGCCCGCACCTGCTCACCTGGGGGCTCCTCGGCCCCGGCAAGGGCATCGAGTGGTCGTTACGGGCCCTCGCGCGGTTGCAGGACCTCGATCCGACACCCACCTTCACTGTCGCGGGTCGGACCCACCCGAAGGTGATCGAGCACCAGGGGGAGGCGTACCGGGCGGGCCTGCACCGGCTCGGTGCGCAGTTGGGTGTCGCGCACGCCGTGGACTACCAGCCGGTCTACCACGACCCGGCCGCGCTCGGCGCGCTGATCCGCTCCGCCGACGTGGTCCTGCTGCCGTACGACTCGGCTGAGCAGGTCAGCTCCGGGGTTCTCGTCGAGGCGGTGGCCGCCGGGGTTCCCGTCGTGGCCACGCGGTTCCCGCACGCCGTCGAGTTGCTCACCGGTGGGCCCGGTCTGCTCGTACCCCATCATGATCCGGCGGCGCTGGCCACGGCGGTCCGGCGGATCCTGACTGAACCGGGTCTGTCCGTCCGGCTGGCCGGCCGTGTCCGACCGATCGCCGCGGAGATGCGCTGGCCTGCGGTGGCGGCCCGGTACGACGCCCTCGCGGAACGCCTCACCGCCACCCGGCCGCCCGTGGCCAGCGCGGCGTCGGCGTGACCGCGACGGCCGGCCGTCCCGCCACGACGACCGGCGGTCCGGTCACCGGTCACTGCCGGCACGTGCCCGCGCCGACCTTCGCTCACCTGGCCCGGCTGAGCGATGACACCGGGCTGTTCGAACACGCCCGGCATGCCATCGTCCGCCGGGAACACGGCTACTGCACCGACGACGTCGCCCGCGGTCTGGTCGTCACGAGCCGGGAGCCGGAGCCGACCGGCGCGGTGCTCCGCCTCGCGGAGTGCTACCTCGCCTTCCTGACCCACGCGCAGGACGCCCGCGGCGCCTTCCACAACCGACTCGACCACGACCGGCGGTGGGCCGACGAGCCCGGGCTCGGCGACTGGTGGGGCCGGGCGCTGTGGGGTCTGGGCACCGCCGTCGCCCGCAGCCCCGCGGCCTGGATCCGGGAGGAGGCACTGGTCGCCTTCACCGCGGGCATCGTGCGGCGCAGCCCAGCCCCACACGCCATGGCCTTCGCCGGGCTCGGCGCCGTCGAGGTGTTACGCCGCCACCCCACCCACGCGGCCGCGGCCGCGCTGCTGGCCGACGCGGCCACCGCGATCGGCACCCCGCAGGGGGACCCGCGATGGCCGTGGCCGCAGCAGCGCCTAACCTACGCCAGCGCGGCCCTCGCCGAGGTCGTCATCGCCGCCGGTCAGCTGCGCCACGACGGCCCGCTGCTCCACAGCGGCCTGCGGATGCTGGCCTGGCTGCGCGACGTCCAACTGCTCGACGGGCGGCTGTCGGTCGTACCGGCCGCGGGCTGGGGACGTGGTGCGGTGCGGCTGCGCCACGACCAGCAGCCGATCGAGGTGGCCGCCTTTGCGGACGCCTGCGCCACGGCCGCCGCGGTCACCGGTGACCCCGGCTGGGACGTCGGGGTGCGGCAGGCCGTCGGATGGTTCCTCGGCGACAACGACGTTCGCACCCCGATGTGGGATCCCGCCACCGGCGGCGGCTACGACGGGTTGACCCGGCACGGACCCAACCTCAACCAGGGCGCCGAGTCGACCCTCGCCCTCATCTCCACCCTGCAGCACGCCCGGCGGTGGTCGTGACCCGGACGCTGGCCATCCGGCAGGACCTCACCCTCAGCCCGGACCCACGCCGGGTCATCGTCAAGCTCTTCGTACCCGGTGAGGACGCCGCCGTGGCACACACCCGGGCGCAGGCGCTCATCGAGCGCGTCGCGCAGCTCGACGACGAGGAGACCAGCCGGCTGCTGCGGGACACCTTCCAGCGCTTCGGCGCGCGGCACCGGGACCTGGACGGCACCTTCCACCACCACTACGACCTCGTCCGGCACCGGGCCTCCCGGGCCCGGGACCTCGCCCCCACCACCCGTCTGCTGGTCGGCGCCTACTTCAGCCACGAGTACGCGGTCGAGGCCGCCGCGCTGTGCAACCCGTCGATGGTGGCCCATCCCCACCAGGCCGACTTGGAACCGGGACAGCTGCGGGTCGCGGTCAGTCTGCGCCAGATCGGCGAGGGACACCTGTCGTCGATCGGATTCGCCAGCGCAGTGCTCGGGCCCGGCAGCCGCCTGGCCGTCGTCGGTCGGTCCGGCCCGCTGGTCGTCGGGCGGCGGATCGCCGTACGGCACCGCCGGGATCTGCTCGCCGCCGGACTGGCCGAGGACGACTGCGACAACGAGGTCTCCGCCACCGTGCTGGACTCCCTGCCCGAACGGTACGACGAGGCGAGTTTCGAACGGGTCATCGTCGGACTGCCACCCGACCTGCTCTCCCGTAGCAGCGCGCTCGGCACCATCGAGCAACTGCGACGTACCGACGCCGCCAGCTACGCCGTGAGCTTCCCCGCCGACACCCGCCTGCATCAACGGGTGCTCTGGCCGGCCACCCCGGCCGAGAGCAACGGCATGGAGGACGCCCGGTTCGTCAGGTTCGTCGACGAGTCCGGACCGGTGTACCGGGCGACCTACACCGCCTACGACGGACGGCGCATCGCCACCCGCGCACTGGCCAGCCGCGACCTGCGTCGCTTCGAGATCACGCCGATGCGTGGCCCGGGGGCCTGCAACAAGGGCGTCGCGCTGTTTCCCCGTACTGTCGGCGGCCGCCACCTCGCGCTGTGTCGCGCCGATGGCGAGACGATCGGCCTGACCTGCCTCGACGGCGACAACCAGTGGCAGACGCCGGTGCCGTTGCACAGCCCCCACCGCAGCTGGGAACTGATCCAGGTCGGCAACTGCGGCTCACCCATCGAAACCGACGCCGGATGGCTCGTCCTTACCCACGGCGTCGGCCCGATGCGCCGGTATGCCATCGGCGCGCTCCTGCTCGACCTGCACCGGCCGGAACGGATCATCGCCGAGCTCCCCGGCGCGCTCCTGGCACCCGATGAGGTCGAGCGCGACGGCTACGTGCCCAATGTCGTCTACTCCTGCGGCGGGCTCATCCACGCGGGTCTGCTGTGGCTGCCGTACGGGGCCAGCGACAACCGGGTTGGTTTCGCCACCGTGCCGGTGGCCGCGCTGATCGCGGCGATGACCGAACCCGCACCACCGGATGGCGGACGGCAGGCATAGGCGTCGGTGTCACTGCCGCCGAGGTCCGGGCAGCGGCCTCCAGCGGCGAGGACAGCGGCCGACGGCCGGATCGACCCGGGTTCCGACCAGCCCGACCGGTACCGCGGTGTCACATGGAGCCTTTTCCGCTGACCACGCGTATGATGAGGAGGTCGCTCGGGCCCCCGGTGGCTGACCGCCCGCCGCCGTCGACCCGCCCACGAGCCGACCAGACCTCGTCGCTGTCGCACCGGCCTCCGGCCGCCGACCGACCGGTGGTGGCACGTTCGCCGGCCCGATCACGTTACTCACCCACGGCCGTTCGCGTCGTGAAGCTGCTCGATGAGCACCGAAGGAATGTGAGTGCGATGGCCTACATCGTCAAGGACCACCACAACGTAGTACGCCCTGCCGTGCCGAGCGCCGGGTCGGCCAAGCTGGGTACCGGCAGCACTCTCGGACTCGGCGCCATCCGGGCCGGGATCCCGAGCGCGCGACGTACCGCTCAGCTGACGTAGGCACATCGGATGCCTGTCTCACCGATCTACGTCGTGCCGGGCCCGGAGTCCGTCGATGATCTCGTGAAGCGGATCGCCGACCGGGACCAGGCCGCATTTGGCCGCTTCTACCGCCGTCTCGCCCCTGCTGTCTTCGCCCAGGTCTGTGAAAGGCTCGGCAGTCCGGCGCTCGCCGTGGCGGTGACCCGGGCGGTGTTCGTCGAGGTGTGGCGGCTCGCGCCGCTGCCCGACTCCCGCCAGCTCGACGGCGTCGCCTGGGTGACCGTGATCGCCGCCCGTCGGGCCGCGGACCGGCTCCGTCAAATCAACGGTCCGGCGCCCTGCCTCGCCACCGGTTACGACGATCTTCTCGGCCGCGAGCTGGCCGTCGCGCTGGGACCCGAGTCGCCGGCCTGATGACCCGCGGACCACCGGGCCGGCGCCAGACATGGCTCACCGGTCCCGGCGGTACGCGGGCGGCGCGACGCGGGCGGTGCCGGTCATCGTCGGGGAGAACGGATCGGGCCCGGAGGGGGCGTCGGAGCGCCCGGTCGGGCGGCGTTGTCCCATCCGGAGCTGCACGATGCGGGCGGTGCCGGGGAGGGCGACGAGCAGGATCCCGAAGACCGCGGCCAGCAGCAGGGCGACCCCGACGGGCAGGTGGCCGTGTGCGCCGAGGAACGACACCTCGGCATGGTCATCCGCCGCCCTTGTCTCCAGCGCGAACGTCGGATTCTGACCATGCGGTTCGTCGGCCGGCTGAGCCAAAAGCAGACCGCCGACGAGGTCGGGCTCTCGCAGATGCACGCCTCCCGGCTGTTGAAACAGTCCCTGGCCCGGCTCGGAGCCGGCATGTCCGCTGACCGGTCGTCATCGAGGCCGGTGCGACGCACCGGTCACGCTCATCAACGACCAGGAGAGGAACCCCATGTCTGCTGGCCCTGTCGTCACGACCGAGTCATCCGCGGCCCTGGCACGGAGATCCGCATCGTCGCGGCTCGGTGCGCGGGTGAAGCGGGGCGTCGAACTGCGCGCCTTCCGGCTGAGAGTGCTCCTGCTGGTGGCCGCCCTGCTCCTCCCGCTGTTGCTCACCGTCCTGCTGGGATGACGCTCTCGGACACGAACACAACCCCATGGTGCGCGCTGAGGCCAGCCTCAGGGTGCGCCGATCAGGGTCGGGCGGCCGCGCCGTCCGATGGCGGCGGCGGGGCGAGGAGCGAGGCCAGCGCAGGGCCGGGCCTCATCTTGGGCCGGCGTCGTCAGCTGGCCGGCCCGACCCGACCGACTGGAGATGCGTCAGCGCCTGGGCCCAGGACCGCATCAGGGTGGTCTCGTGGTACGCGATGTCGTTTTCCGCGCAGAACTGGCGGATTAGCGGTTGGGCCCGGCGGAGGTTGGGCCGCGGCATGCTGGGAAAAAGGTGATGTTCGATCTGGTAGTTGAGGCCGCCGAGCAGGCTGTCGACGAACCAACCGCCGCGTACGTTGCGGGAGGTGAGAGTCTGACGTCGGAGGTAGTCGAGCTGCTCGTCGGCGCCGAGGATCGGCATGCCCTTGTGGTTGGGTGCGAAGGCACTGCCGAGGTAGAGGCCGAGCAGGCCCTGGTGGACGAGGACGAACGCGACGGCCTGCATGGGGCTCAGGACAAGGACCACAGCACCGAGGTATCCGGTGGCGTGTAACGCCAGCAGGGCGGCCTCCGCCGGGCGTCGCTTGATCCTGCGCCGACCGACGACGGCCCGGACGCTGTTGGCGTGCAGATGCAGGCCTTCCAGTAGCAGCAGCGGGAAGAACAGGTACGCCTGGTACCGGACCACCAGTGCGGCCAACCCGCGTCGCGTCCGCGCCTGCCCGGGAGTGAACGACAGCGGCCGGACCAGGATGTCCGGGTCCCGGCCTTCCGTGTTGGGGTGGGCGTGGTGCCTGTTGTGCTTGTCGACCCACCAGCCGTAACTGATGCCGATCAGGAGATTGCCGTGGACAAGACCGACCAGGTCGTTGGCGCGGCGGGTGCGGAAGATCTGGCGGTGACCGGCGTCGTGACCGATGAACCCGGCCTGCGCGAAGATCACCGCCAGGGCGACAGCGACGCTCAGCTGCCACCACGACTCACCGAGCCAGCCGAACAGCGTCCACGCCCCGACGTAGCACCCTCCGAGGGCACCGATGCGCAGCGCATAGTAACCACGCCGCCGATCGAGGAGGCCCGCCTGCCGGATCAGCCGCGACAGGTCTGCGTACTGACTGCCGCCATGACGTTCGGTATCGAGGGTTGCATCGCTCATGATCGCGGCTCCGTGCGTATGGCGTTCTCGGACTGACGACGTCGTCGACAGTCGGTCCTTCATGACGGGCGAGGTGAACGGCGGGCCCGCGTCAGCATCGACGGCGAGCAGCGGCACGGCGGCCCTGCTGACCTAGTGTCACGGCGACGCTGATGGTGGCAGCGGCGGCAACGATCAGGACGGGATGGCGGCGGGCGGCCGATCCCATCCCGACCAGCCGGCCGCGGAGTGCACGGGCGGCGGCAGGCCCCCGCTGGCTCACCGTACCGGTTGTGACGCTGCCGCGAAGGGCGGCCAGTTTCCCTGACGTGCCTTCCCGCAATGCCGCCCCGCGTTGCTGTGCCGTACGGCCCAATCCGTCGAGACCGGTGCTGGCGGCCCTTGCTCGGGCTGCCTGGACCGCTTTCGCCGCCTTCCCCCGTATCGCCTGCGCTGAGCTGGTCAAGCGCTGTCGGGCACGGCCGTTGATTTCGACGGCCCGGTCCCGACCCCGGGCGCTCACGTCGGTCTTGGCTGCCAGGGCCCGCACCGTGGCACCGAGTTCAGCGCGGGTCTTCTCGACATCCGCTCGGGCGCGGTCCGGGTCGCTGCTCGCGGTCATCGCCCTCGTCCCTCCTTGGCCGCCTGCTGCACCGACTCCACGTCCGCGCGCACGCTGTGCAGCGTCGACTCCGGCTTGACCGGCATCGTCTGCTTGACCTGCTTCTTTCCGAACAGCGCGAGCAGCCCGGCCACCGCGAAGAGGACCACCGTGACGATCAGCGCGGCCACCCAAGCCGGCATGAACTCGGCGAGGACCAGGATGACGGTGGCGACGAGGGCGCCCGTCCCGAACAGAGCCACCCCTCCCGCGCCACCGACCATCGCGGCACCGACGCCGGCGCGTTTGCCCTTGTCGGTCAGCTCCGCCCGGGCCATCGCCAGTTCGTCGCGCACCAGGCGGGTGATCTGGTCGGTCGCACGCTGCACAAGCTGGGCGACCGTGGCGTCCGCTGGCGGCCCGTCGGAAGCCAGGTCTCCGCTGGGCGGGTCACCCATGCGTTGTCACCTCCAAGACAGATTCAGCACGTCGCACCGGTCGCGCCGCGGCACCGGTGCCGCCCCGGCGGCGCCGCTGGGTCACGCCCAGTCGGCGCCGTGCCTGGACGCTTGCGGCGTGGCGCTCGCCGGCTCACCGCGCTGCGGCTGCCGACGACGTTGTTTCCCGGCCGGCCGGGCCGCCGGCGATCGGCGATGCGCCTATGCCCGCCTCGGCGAACGCGTCGTCCGGCCGGGTAGGAAGATCACTGGCCATCGCGCCACCTGCGGCACGGCGACGACCGGCTCTTACGACGGCCACCGCCGCGATCACCGCTGCCAGGGACATCGCCGCCGCCTGCATCAGCGGCACTCTCTTGTTGCGTCGACGCCTCATGCCTGATCAATCCCTCGCACTGTCGAGTCCAACCTTGTTCTCATCGTGAGGACACCGCAGCAGCAGTGGGGTCTGTTCGCCGCATTTGACACGGTCGGGTCATCTTGCCGGCAATGCACTGTCGGGAGCTCCACGTCGCTGCTCGGCGGGCTCGCAGGTGTTCGAGCGCCCAGCGTGCGGCACGAGAGGACGCACTGTCGGCGCGGTCGCCCTGGCGGGGTGCGTCAGCGTCGCCGGGTCGTCCTCGGGGCGACCGCCTACGAGCCGGGAAGCTGCGGCGCGTCCGGCTGATGGGGATTCGACGGGGGTGCGCTGGTCAGCGATGACGAGGGAGCGCGCTGCTGACGCGGCGTTCGACTCGCAGCGGTTCCAGGTGGTCCGGCAGGGCGGGCATCGCGAATCCTGGGGATCTCAAACCGGGAAGCCACAGATGCTAGCGACTGGAGGATCAACCGTGGCGTCGACCAGAGCGACCAGATCTCGGCCCTGAGCGTCTTCCGGGTGATACATCCGGTAACTGACGCCATCACGGAAGATCCAACCGACATCGCTCAGTTTTGGTCGGCCGTTAGGGAATGGCTCCGGCGGGGCGGCTTCGCCGATATCAATCATGTTATTTGTGTCGAGGAATTGGTCCATGCAGGCACTCGTCGCCGAAAAGCGAAGGTAGAGATCGTGCCCGCCCCACATTCCGACCAAGGCATAGCGCAGATCCTGCACCGGACAGTCGGGCATTGCGAGCCCGTAAAGTTCAAGCCCCTCGTCCAGCGCCATGCTGCCAGTGTCAATCGAGTACGCTCGCTCGTCGGCCGCCCTGCAGCCCGAGACGATGCCGGCAAGGAGAGCCAGTGCCACGACTGTGGCGGTCCCGCGCCATTTTCCAACTGACGCCGTGCCACGCATGGCCGTGACTCTATGGGCCCATGGGAGTCGGGCCAGTCGGCTGACTGACTGAGGCACGACGGACGTCACACTTGACCCGTGCGTAGATCTCTGGGCGGCGGTTGGTCGATCGAGCTTGTTGGTCACTGGCAGCGGGAGCGCATCGAGCACGGCGTCACATCGTGGCGCGCACCGGGCCGGACGCTGCGCGTCGCCCCGGGGGGCCCGTGGCGGTGCGCCAGCGCCGTCGACATCATCGCCTCGCTTGATGCCGAACTGCCCCCGGACCCGGCGGGCAAGGTGGGTGAGGGCGGCCGCAACGGGGTCGGCCATCGCGCCGCCTGGTTCTACCGCCACGGCGGCGGTACCAGTTGCGCCCTCTACGGCTACACCTTCGTCGACGGTGCGTATCTGGAGACTGTCTTCGTCGGCAGAGACGCCACCGACCTCGCATGGGCGTTCGACGCCTGGCGCTCAGTGAGCCTTCTCCACGGTGGGTCGTCAGATTCGGCGGGCATCAGCGGCTAGATCCTTGGCCGCCAGATTCTCGACGTTTGTGTCAAGTTTTTGAGCGGGCGTAACGTTGGGTTGCCCGCTCCACATTTTGCAGACATGGGTTCTGACCAGCCACTTTGGTGTGGCACAGCCGGTCGCCACGGCGGCCGGACATCGGCGCAGCGGGTGGCGGCGGCCGGCCAAGATCGGGCCGCAGGTCCCTGCGTGAGCTTGGCCCGAGGTAGGGCCACAGGCTGTTTGTCCAGCTCAACCGGCCTGCTCGGCGGTCCGAGGCGGAGCCTCTCTGGTGCGGTGTCCACTAACGTTCACCGGATGTCCGGCAGGTGGGTGCAGTGGGCAACCGTGGCGTCGTCGGGTACCCGAGCATCGAGGCCCGCGGAGGTTTGGGCTTCGGCCTGTCGGACGCGGCGGATGATGTCGGCCGGCCCGTTGGCGCCGAGCAGTTCCATTAGGCCGGGCCAGTCGGTCAGGCCGTACGGGCTGACGATGCGGCTTGCGCCGTTGCTGAGCAGCACGAGGCTGTGCAGGTCATGAAGGGGCCGGCTGCCGGTGACCGCTTCCTGCGCCGCGCGCGGGTCGTCCTTGGCGATCCAGTAGCCGCCCGGCTGGTTCCGGCGAGCCCGCAGCGCCTCTACGCAGGAGTCCCGGATCCGGTCGTACTCCGGGGTTCCTTCAGGAATGCCGTCCAGGGGCGCCGAGCAGTTGCGCCTGGCGGTCACCTCCCGCTCGTCGGTGATGACCTGCGGGCCACCGCGGACCTGGTCGAGGACGAGAAAGGAGTCCGCGAGCAGGAGATAGTCCAGGCGGCCCCGGTGGGCGCGGACCATCGCCACGGTCGCCTGCGGGCTGCTCGGGTTCGTGATGTCGCAGGTGCCACTGTGCTCGGCGGCTATCTCGCCGATCGTGGTGGCGAGGATCGCCGCGAGGTCTCGCCCGTCGGCACGCGACAGCCGGCCGAGCAGCGCGCCGCCGAGACGGTGTGTGTACCAGGCGACACCGTGGGAGCAGACCGACTCGGTTCCCGGGATGCCGGCGCCGTCGAGCAGCACGGCAGCGCCGGGCACCGCGCCGGCGAAGTCCTCGTTCGGCTGGCCGGCCTTACCGGCGCTGGTCGCCATACTGACGTGCACTCATGGGCTCCTTGGTCAGGGAATGACCATCGACAGTCTCTATCCGACGCGTAACCGCGGGATCAACACGGCCATCCGATGTACAGAGTCCTTTGCCCACCATTCGGGGCGATGTCACGGTGAACTGGCATGCTCCGCAGATGCGGATCCCACGAATACTCCTGCCCCTCCTCGTCGTCGTGGCGACGACGGCGGTCCTGGCCTCACCGGCCACGGCAGCGGCGGCCGTCGACTCGCCCCCACCGCAGGCGCCGGATCGACCCGTGCGCGTCATGACCTTCAACATCCATCACGGGGCCGGCACCGACGGCATCCTCGATCTGTCCCGAGTGGCCCAGGTGATCCGGGACAGCCGGCTCGACGTCGTCGGCCTCCAGGAGGTCGATCGGCACTTCGGCGAGCGCAGCGAGTTCGTCGACCAGGCCGCCTGGCTCGCGCGTGCGCTGAACATGCACGTCGTCTACGGCGCCAACCTCGATCTCGACCCGCTCGCCCCGGGTCAGCCGCGTCGCCAGTACGGCACCGCGATCCTCTCGAACTTCCCGATCCTGGAGTGGGAGAACACCTACCTGCCGCGGTTCGGCAACCACGAGCAACGCGGCCTGTTACGGGCCCGGATCAACGTGCGGGGGGTGCCGGTACAGGTCTACAACACCCACCTGCAGCACAATGACGCCGCCGAGCGGGTTGCCCAGGCGCAGGCGATCGCGCAGCTCATCGGCGTGCCCGACGAGTCGGTCGTCCTGCTCGGGGACCTCAACGTGACCCCGGACACGCCGGAGATCCGGACTCTCGTCGAGAACCTCGTGGATGCTTGGGAGGCGGCCGGCGTCGGCGAGGGGCACACCCACCCGGCCGAGGACCCCACCCACCGCATCGACTACATCATGCAGTCCGGCGACGTCGTCGCTCGTACGATCGCGGTCGTCGCATCCCCGGTGGCCACCGCCGCCTCCGACCACCTGCCGGTGGTCGCCGACCTCGCGCTGCCCGGGCAGAAGGTCGGCATCGGTCATTGACCGTGCGGCTCGACGCGGACACCTCAGCGAGCGCCTCGTAGCCGATGGCCGGTGCGGCGACGCCGCACCGGCCATCGCGGGTAACCGCGGCGTGCTGGTCACCAACCGGGGTAGCGGACGCCGTTGACGTTCACCCGAAGGGTGAGAAGCGAGCTGGAGGCGCAGATGTAGAGGTGGTTGCGCTTCGGGCCGGCGAAGGTGAAGTTGGCGACCACCTCCGGCAGGTGCAGCTTGCCGAGCAGGGTGCCGTCCGGGTGGAAGCAGTGCAGACCGTCGTGCGCGGCGATCCAGACCCGGCCGGCCTCGTCGAGCCGTACGCCGTCGAAGGAACCGGCGTCGCAGGTGGCGAAGACGTCGCCCCCGGCGAGCGTCCCGTCGTCGTGTA
Source organism: Micromonospora sp. LZ34 (assembly GCF_052981855.1). Lineage (NCBI taxonomy): Bacteria > Bacillati > Actinomycetota > Actinomycetes > Micromonosporales > Micromonosporaceae > Micromonospora > Micromonospora sp. LZ34. The sequence continues at coordinate 49,208 of NZ_JBRIQN010000036.1, read as the reverse complement.
CGTCGAAGCGGCGGATGTGCCGGCGCCGGGTGTCGACCACGTACAGCGTGGCCTCGTCGGCGCTGAACGCCAGGCCGTTGGGCTGCTCGAAGTCGTCGGCGACGACGCGCACCTCGGCGCTGTGCGGGTCGACCCGGTAGACGTGGTTGCCGCCGATCTCCGACTCGGCGCGGTTGCCCTCGTAGTCGCTGTCGATGCCGTAGCTCGGGTCGGTGAACCAGATCGACCCGTCGGAGTGTTCGACCACGTCGTTCGGGCTGTTCAGCAGCTTGCCGCGCCACCGGTCGGCGAGCACCGTGTCCGAGCCGTCCGGCTCGGTCCGGGTGACCCGGCGCCGCCCCTGCTCGCAGCTCACCAGCCGGCCGCGACGGTCCACGGTGTGCCCGTTGGCGTATCCGGCCGGCTGGCGGAACACCCCGACCGCGCCGGTGGTCTCGTCCCAGCGCAGCACCCGGTCGTTGGGGATGTCGCTGAACAGCAGGTAGCGCCCTGCCGGGAACCAGGCCGGCCCCTCGAGCCAGCGCCCCCCGGTCCACAGGCACTGCACCCACTCGTCGCCGTTCACCCGCGCGAACCGTTCGTCGAGCACCTCGAAGCGGGTCCGGAACCGATCCACCATGGCAACCTCCCGTGTCACTCACGTTCGGTAACAAGCTAACATGTCCGAACCAGGATCGGAGTTCGGAGGAAACACCGAACGAGCTTCAGGAGGCGGCGTGGACGACATCGACCGTGACCTGCTGGCCGCCCTGCAACGGGACGCCCACCAGCCGTACGCCGCGCTGGCCGCGACGGTCGGGCTCTCCACCGGGGCCGTGCACGAGCGGGTCCGCAAACTGCGCGAGCAGGGGATCATCCGACGGACGACGGTCGACGTGGACCCGGCCGCGGTGGGCCGGGGCGTGCTCGCCTTCGTGATGGTGGAGGCGAACGCCTGGATGGGCGACCCGTCCACCCACGAGGCCCTCGCCGCGCTGCCCGAGGTGGAGGAGGCGCACGTGGTGGCGGGCCCCGCCTCGGTGCTGGTGAAGATCCGGGTCGGCACGCCGGAGCAGCTTCAGGCCAGCCTCCGGCGGCTCTTCCAGGTCGAGGGGGTCACCGGGACGCGGACCATCGTCGTCCTGGAGACGTTCTTCGAGCGCCCACTGGATCCCCACCCGCCGACGACCGCCCACTGACGGGAGCGACGGCGGAAGGCCTACCGACCCCTCGGTCCCGGCCGTTCCGCCGGTCGCAGGCGCAGCGAGTTGCACACGTCGAAGACGCCCGGCACGTCCCACGCGAGGTCGCCGGCGACCTGGCGGGCCTCGGAACTGGCCACGATCCCGGCGAGGATCACCACCCGGTTCTGCACGGTGACCGCGATCTGCTGCCGGCGGGTGGTCCAGTCGATGCTCAGCCGCTGGGCCACGAGGGCGGCCAGCCGCAGGTCCTCGCTCTGCTGCTCCGGCACCTCCGGGGAGCGGAACCAGGGGTCGTCGGGAAATGGCCAGGGCAACACCATGGGTCCTCCGTTCGTGCTGGCGGGTGTCGTCCACGGCTGCCAGGCACTGCGTCGTGTCCGCCCACCCTCGGTGAGGATCGTGGAGGTGGCGATGCGGTTCCTCGACAGTTGTGTGACAAATGAGCTGACACCGTCGGGTGGCGGGCGTGACAGCGCTCATAGCCATCCGCTCCGCCGCCGGCCGCGAACGTCGAGGCGCGGCTCGCCGGCTGGGCCGGCAGGCCCGAGATCGATGGATCCGTCGCGACGCCTGTGAAGAGGTGCCCTGGTCGCCGGGGCGCCAGCTTCGGAGTGCCACGCCGCCACCGGCGGCGGCGCGGCCGTTGGTCGTCGCCTCGACCTGGGCCGTTCGGGTGGGATGGCGCGGAGTGAGGTCGGCCTCGACGGCCGGAAACCGGAGGCCGATTGTCGGTCCCGCTCGTTAGTCTGCCTGCGGGCACGGCTCCCAGACGTGACTACGCGCGCCGCACGAGGCCCGGCGCCCGGCCAGTGCCCGCCGGCCGAAACGGGGATTCAGGAGATTTTGTGACACAGCAATCCATGGCGACATCGGACAAGCTCGACGCGGCCGTTCTCAAGGTGGCCGGGGTCGTCGTCCTCGGCGCGATCATGTCGATCCTCGACGTGACGGTGGTCAGCGTCGCCCTGCCGACCTTCCAGCGCGAGTTCGACGCGACCTACGCCGAGGTTGCCTGGACGATGACGGCCTACACCCTCGCCCTGGCGACGGTGATCCCGCTCAGCGGCTGGGCCGCTGACCGGTTCGGCACCAAGCGGCTCTACATGGTCGCGCTGGCGCTGTTCACGATCGGGTCCGGGCTGTGCGCCACCGCCGACACGCTCGGGGAGCTGATCGGCTACCGGGTGCTGCAGGGCCTCGGCGGCGGCATGCTCATGCCGCTCGGCATGACGATCATGACCCGGGCCGCCGGACCCAACCGGATCGGCCGGCTGATGGCCGTGCTCGGCATCCCGATGCTGCTCGGGCCCATCGGCGGCCCGATCCTCGGCGGCTGGCTGATCGACACGGCGAGCTGGCACTGGATCTTCCTGATCAACCTGCCGATCGGCGTCATCGGTCTCATCTACGCGCAGCTGGTCCTGCCGAAGGACGCCCCCGAGCCGTCCGAGTCGTTCGACTTCATCGGCATGCTGATGCTCTCGCCAGGGCTCGCCCTCTTCCTCTACGGCATCTCCACGCTGCCCGAGGCGGGCACCTTCGCCGACGCCGAGGTGTGGGCGCCCATGCTGGTCGGCGGCGCGCTCGTCGTCGGGTTCGTCCTCTACTCCTTCAAGCCCCGGCACCCCCTGCTCGACCTGCGGCTGTTCCGCAACCGCAACCTGACCATCGCGACGGTGACCCTGTTCGTGTTCATCATCGCGTTCATGGGCGCCGGCCTGCTGTTCCCGAGCTACTTCCTGCAGATCCGCGGCGAGACGACGCTGGCGGCCGGCCTGCTGATGGCCCCGCAGGGCATCGGCGCGATGGTGACGATGCCGATCGCCGGTACGCTGGCCGACCGGGTGCCGGTCGGTCGCACGGTGCCGTTCGCGCTCGCGCTCATCGCGGTCGGGTTCTTCACCTTCACCCAGGTCGACCCGCACACGTCGTACTGGCTGCTCTGCGGGTCGCTGTTCGTGATGGGCCTGGGCATGGGCGGCACCATGATGCCGATCATGACTTCGGCGCTGAAGACCCTGCACGCCCACGACGTGGCCCGCGGTTCCACGCTGGTCAACATCCTCCAGCAGATCGGCGGGTCCGTCGGCGCCGCGGTGATGTCGGTGATCCTCACCAACGAGCTGAAGGGCTCCCCGGCCGTGCCGGGGGTCACCGGCCCGAGCGGCGAGCCGGTGACCGAAGCCGGCCTCGCCATCGGCATTCAGCAGCAGCCGGAGCTGGCCCAGCAGTTCCCGGTCGACCCGTCGATCATCGAGCGTGGCCTCGACTTCGCCGCCGGTTCGTTCGCCACCACGTTCTGGGTCGGGTTCGCGCTGGTGCTGCTCACGTTCATCCCGGCGGCGTTCCTGCCCCGTCGGCGCGAGCCGTCGCACCTGCTCGACGAGGAGCAGGGCGGCCAGGCCAAGACGCCGGTCGTCATCCACTGACCGACCGGTCGGGCCGTCGGGCACATCTCCGACGGCCCGACCCCGAGGCCGGTCCGCCGCAGGCGGGCCGGCCTCGGTCCGTCCGGCCGCCTCCCGGCCCGTTGGCCGGGCCAGCTCGGTTCGCCCGGCGGAACCCGTGGTTGGATGGCGGGGTGCAGTTCACCGTGACAGACGTGCCGGAGCGGGAGCGTTTCGAGGCGCGGGACGAGTCGGGAGCGCTGGCCGGCGTGGTCACCTACCAGCTGAGCGGCGCCATCATCGCCTACACCCACACCGAGGTCGGCCCGGAGTTCGAGGGGCAAGGGGTCGGATCGACCCTGGCCCGTGCGGTGATGGACGACGCCCGGGCGAGAGGCCGAACCGTGGTGCCGATCTGCCCGTTCCTCAGCGGCTGGCTGGGCAAGCACCCCGAGTACGACGCCATCGTGGCCCGGTCGACGCGCAAGGTGAAGTAACCGCACCGGTCGCCGGGTGCACGCAACGCGGCGGCTGCGGAGTGGCCGGCCGCGTTGCCGGGTCAGAGCGCCGAAAAACCCGCCGGTGGGCCGGGTCGGCCGGTGGCGGCGAGCAGCAGCGGCCCGGCGACGTCGTCGGCGACGGCGAGGTCGGCGACGATGCGAAGGGCCTGCGCCGCGGCGGTCGCGGGAACGTCCGGCGGTAGGCCGCGCGCCGTGGCGAGGTCCGCGGTGTGCACAGCGAGTTCGAACGTCCGGCTCGGCAGGTAGTCCCCGCGCCGCATGCCGCCCACGATCGTCGTGACCAGTGCGGCGCCGTTTTGCGCGTCGACGAGGACCAGCACGCGCGCGGCGATCCGTGCCACGGCGGCCGCGGGCTCGCCGCCCAACGTGGCTCCAGCCTCGCGCCCGCGGGCGGCGACCGCCGGCCCGGCGGCGGCTCTCGTCGCCCGCAAGTAGTCGCCCGGGGAGGCGACCCCGACGGCGGTGGCCGGACGGGCCAGGTGCGGACGAACCACCGGGTGGCGTCGGCGAACGCCCGACGTGAGTCGTCCCACGGGAACGCGCCTGCCAGCCTAGCCGCCGGGCCACCCGCGACCGCGTCCGACGAAGGGGCTGTCCCGCGCGGGAGCGGAGGACAGCCCCCTCGGAAACGTCCGGAGATCGCGTCTGGCGGTAAGAATCGTGCGCTCACCCGCACTACCTGGTGACGGCGTGCCTTCTAAAAGGAGCAGGAGCCAGTGGCGGAACCAGATGCGAAGGCCCGGTTCACCGAGCTGTACGCGGCACACCACGCGCAGGTGTACGCGTACGCGGTGGGCCGGGCGGGCCGGCAGCTCGCCGACGACGTGGTCAGCGAGACCTTCCTCGTCGCGTGGCGGCGACTGTCCGAGGTGCCGGCGGCACCGCTGCCGTGGCTGCTCGGCGTGGCCCGCAACGTGGTGCGCGAGCGGTACCGGGCCGAACTGCGGCAGTCGTCGGTGGCGGCGGAGCTGCGGGCCTGGGTCGACGAGGCGGACGCGGACGTGGCCGACCGGGTGGCGGAACGGGCGGCCGTGCTCGCCGCGCTGGCCCGGCTAGGCGAGAGCGACCGGGAACTGCTGACGCTGGTGGCGTGGCAGGGGCTGTCCAACCCGGCCGCGGCTCGGGTGGTCGGTTGCTCGGTGGCCACGTTCTTCGTCCGGCTGCATCGGGCCCGCAAACGGCTGAACCAGGCCATGACCGGCGCCGACGAGGTCGACCGTCGTGCCTCATCCACCTACGTGATCAAGGAGTTCAGCCGATGAGTCGGCATCGAGACCTGGTGCGCCTGCTCTCCGAGGCCCGTCCTCGACGTCTCGACCCGGATCCGGGTCGGATCGACCTGGCCGCGATCATGTCGTGCCCGCCGGACGACCCGGCGGGGCTGGCGGTGCGGCGGGCGTCGCGGCGTCGGCTGATGCTGGCCGCCGGGCTGGCCCCCACGCTGGCGGCGGGGGTGCTGGCGGTCGCGGTGGTGTACGACCGACCCGCCGCCACGCCACCGGCCCGGAGCGGTCCGGCCGTCGCGCAGCAGCCCGTCCCGACGGAGCAGCCGGTTCCCTCGCAACGGCCGGTCACGGCGCAGCAGTTCCTGCTGGCCGCCGCCGAACAGGTCGACCAGGGGGCGGCCACGAGCGGCCGGTACTGGGTGCGGAAGATCGAGGACGGCCTGGTCCGCCAGGTCGGTCCGGCGGGAGCGCGGTACGACGTCGTCGAGCGGCACGGCACGGAGTACTGGCATGCGAGCGACCCGAGGGACGGGAGCTGTCTCGTCTCGCAGCACCTGGGTGCCGTGCCGGCCACGGCCGCTGACGAGGCCGCGTGGCGGCGGGACGGCTCGCCCACCCGGTGGACGGAAAGGGACCCGGACCTACCGGATCCGATCGTCATCGAGGCGGCGGCCGGACCGACCGAGGTGATCGACGCGCGACCTCCCCGGCCCAGGAGAGGCATGGGCGGCACGCCCAGGGAGACGTTCATGGTGGGCGGCATGCCGATGACCCTGGCGGAGCTGTCCGCGCTGCCGGCCGATCCGGCGGCGTTGAAGGCCGCACTGCTCAGGGCGCGCGGCGCGAAGGGCAGTGTCACGGTCAGGCAGGCGTTCCTGTTCTGGAGCGCGAAGGAGTTGCTGTTCGACGTACCGGCGACCCCGCGGGTTCGGGCGGCCGCCTACCGGTTGCTGGCCGACCTCGACGGCGTGACCCTGCTCGGCCCCGTCGAGGACCGGCATGGCCGGGCCGGCATGGCCGTGGCGTACACCCGGCGTGGAGACGGCGGCAACCTGGTCCAGATCCGGCTGATCGTGGACCCAGGGACCGGACAGGCCCTCGCCGAGGAGTCCTGGGACCTCGGCGGCTCGGGCGCCGCCCCCGGAAAGCTGGCGCGCTACACCCTCGTGCGCAGCGCCGGTTGGACCGACGAGGCGCCGCCGGAGGGGTAGGAGCCGAGCGGCACCGACGCCGACCGGCGCCGCTGCGAGGTGCCTCGGGGCCGGCCACACAGGACGATCGAACGACGGTGGGGCCGCGAATGGCGCGGTCCCACCGTTGTCGTACGTGCTACCCGCGTCGGGTGTGGACACGCTGCCGCAACTAGAACTCATAATTTACGAATTAATATTGACACCTGACGGTGACCGGCGGCAAGATCCCGGAAACACACCTCAGGAGTACGGGCATGACTGGTCTGGCAACCGATCGAGGATCCGTTCCACAACGGACCGGGGTCTGCAGCGCCGGGACCCACGTCGACCGGTGCGTCACCGCCACGTCGGACACCTCCGGCCGTCCGCCCGCGGCGTCCGTCGTGAGTGGAACGACCACCGTGCCCACGGCACCGGCCGCGAACCGCGCGGTGCCGCTCCGGGCTCCGGCGCGACCGGGCGACAAGCCCCCGCGGCGGAGCGAGGTCCAGCCGGAGCACGTGCCGGACCGGAGGTCGGCCGGCAGGTAGCTCGCGGCGCCGCCCATCCACCGGCAGCGAAGGAATCCGATGTGAAACGACACGTACCGATCGCCCTGCTCGCCCTTGCGGCCGGCCTGCTGGTCGCGCCGGCACCCGCGCACGCCGAGCCGGCCGCCGCGGTCGCCGGCGTCGCGCCGGCGCCCCAGCAGGTGCTCAGCCCCACGCCGTACCAGGGCTGGAACACCTACTTCGGACTCGGCGGCAACTTCTCCGAGGAGTCGGTGCGGCAGGTCGCCGACGCCCTGGTCTCCCGCGGCCTGGCCCGAGCCGGCTACGACATCGTCTGGCTGGACGGCGGCTGGCAGGACCCGGAGCCGCGGACGGCCGCCGGCGACCTGCAGGCCGACCGGACCCGCTTCCCGAACGGGTTGAAGCCGCTGGTGGACTACATCCACGCCAAGGGTCTGCGGGCGGGCATCTACACCGACGCCGGGCCGTACATCCCGGGCAAGTGCGGACTCGGCAGCGGCGGCTACTACCAGCGCGACGCGGACCAGTTCGCCGCCTGGGAGTTCGACGCGGTGAAGGTGGACTTCCTCTGCGGCATCGCCGCGGATCTCGACCCGAAGACCGTCTACACCGAGTTCGCCCACGCGCTGCGGAACAACGCCAGCGGCCGGCCGATCATCTTCAACCTGTGCAACCCGGTGACCTCGCCCGACTGGGGCGACTACCCGGAGGAGCAGCAGTCGACGTACTCCTGGACCTACGCGCCGGCGATCGCGCAGTCCTGGCGGACGTACACCGACGTGGGCTTCGTCGGCGACATCAAGTTCAAGGATGTGCTGCGCAACTACGACGTGAACGCGCGACACCCCGAGGTCGTCGGGCCGGGCCGGTACAACGACCCGGACTACCTCGCCCCGGAACTCGGGATGACCGACGAGGAGTTCCGGACCCAGATGACGCTCTGGTCCGTGGCCGCCGCGCCGCTGGTGATCGGTAGCGACGTCCGGAAGCTCAGCCAGACCTCCGTCGACATCCTCACCGATCCCGACGTGCTGGCGATCAACCAGGACGCCGCCGCGGTCCAGGCCGTCCGGGTCGGCCCGGCCGGCACCACCGAGACGTGGGTGAAGCGCCTGGCCGACGGCGACTGGGCCGTGGTGCTGCTCAACCGGGGCGAGACCCCGGCGGTGGTGACCACGACGGCCGCCGAGGTCGGCCTGCCCGGGTCGCGGTTCACCGTGGCGAACGCCTGGACCGAACAGGTCACCGAGAGCGCCGGCACGATCAGCGCGGCGGTTCCGGCCCACGGCGCGGCGCTGTTCCGCGTCGGTTCGGCCGAGGGCGAGCCGGGTGTGCCGCACGTGACCGCCGGCCTGCCGGAGGTGACCCGGGTCGGCGCCGACCCGGTGCCGGACGGTCACCTGCCCATGCTCGCCGGCGGCGACGAGGCGCGGGTCGAGGTGGTGGTCCGCAACGACGGCCCGCGGCCGGTGTTCGCGCCGCAGGTCGAACTGGCGACGCCCGCCGGCTGGACGGTCCGCCCGTCGGGCACGGCGCCGGACCGGCTGGTTCCCGGCGGGGCCGCCACCTACGCCTTCACGGTGGCGCTGCCGGATTCCGCCGAGCCCGGCGCCGCCTCCCTGACCGCCACCACGTCGTACCGGGTGCTCGGGCAGGGACGGCTGCGGCAGACGACGGTGTCGGCGGTGGTCGTGGCGCCCGCGCCGCCGGACGGCGAGGTGGTCCTGTCGCACCACGGCTGGGTCAGCGCCACCAGTGGCTGGATGAGCCCGACGGTCGATCTCAGCGTCGGCGGCTGGTCGCCGATCAGCATGCTCGGTCAGGTGTATCCGACCGGCATCGGGGTCGCCTCACCGTCCACGGTCCGGTACTACGTCGGCAAGGAGTGCGGTCGGCTGACCGCGGTCGTCGGCCTGGACGACGCGGTGCGCAACGTCGGGCCGGAGGGTGCGACGGCGACCTTCCAGGTGGTCGGCGACGGCCGGGTGCTGTTCGACAGCGGGGTGCTGACCCGCGACGACCTCCGCCAGGTCGACGTCGACCTGACCGGCGTCCGGGTGCTCGACCTGGTGGTCGGTGACGCGGGCGACGGCGGCTACAACGACCGGGCCAACTGGGCCGGCCTGAACGCCAGCTGCTGAACCGGAAACAGTCGCACCCGGGTGATGGTTCACCCGGGTGCGACTGTCTTTTCGGATGCTGTCGGCGCGGGGATCGCCCGGCCCGACGGGGGCGGGGGCGTCAGCCGCGGAGCAGGACGAACAGTTCCGCGTCGTGGTCCGCGGTCCACCGCACCGGCAGGCCTACCGCGGTGAGGTGGCTGCCGGAGTAGGTGTGCTCGCCGTGCTGGTAGCTGGCCCGAGCGGCCAACCCGCGCAGTGGCAGCCGGACCGGTCGGGAGGGCAGCAGCCCGTGCCCGTCGAGCCGGCCGGTGTGCCAGGCGAGCACGACGACCGTGTCGCCGTCCGGCGCGGTGTACTGCACGGCGCAGCGCGGCTGGTCGGGGCCGCCGATCAGGTGCACCTCGCCGTGCGTGATCACCTCGCGGATCTGCTTGTAGCGGGCGATCCAGCTCGCCGCCTCGGCCCGTTGCCGCGGCGTCCAGTGCCGGATGTCCGCACCGATGCCGAGCACCCCGGCCATCGCGAGCACGAACCGGAAGGCCAGCGAGCGGGGTCGCTGGTCGAACAGCCCGACCGCGTCGGTCACCCACGAACTGAGCAGGTGCGGGGCGTTGGCGTGCAGGAAGCCGTACTGGATGGCGAGCCGGTCCAGCGGGCCGGTGTTGTCGCTCGGCCAGAAGACGTCCGCGTGGGCGGCCATGGCGAGGTCGGTCCGGGCGCCGCCGGCGGCGCACGCCTCGATCACCACGTGCGGGTGGTCCCGGCGCAGGGCCGCGTAGATCCGGTGCAGGTTGGTGACGTGGGCGCCGTCGAGGTCCGGCCGGACGGCCGCGCCGGGCCGGCCGGGTTCGGTACGCGGCCGGTTGAAGTCCCACTTCAGGTACCCGATGTCGTGCTTGCGGAGCAGCCCGTCGAGCGTCGAGTGGACGAACTCGGCGGCCTCGGGCCGGCCGAGGTCGAGCAGGTACTGGTTGCGGATGGGGGTGATCGGCCGGTCGTCGATCGCGTAGATCCAGTCCGGGTGCTCGGCGTAGAGGCCCGATCTGGGGCTGACCGATTCCGGCTCGACCCAGAGTCCGAAGGTGAGGCCGAGCGCGCGGATCTCGGCGACGAAGGCGTCGAACCCGGCGGGGAACTTGGCCGGGTCCGGGGTCCAGTCGCCCAGCCCGCCACGGTCGTCGTGCCGCCCGACGAACCAACCGTCGTCGACCACGAAGGTCTCCACGCCGAGTTCCGCGGCGATCCGGGCCAGCGCCAGCTGGTTGCCGGCGTCGACGGCGAACTCGGTCGCCTCCCACGAGTTGTAGAGCACGGGCCGGGCCCGATCGAGCCGGTCGCCGGCGAGCTGCCGCTGGTAGCGGTGCCAGACCCGGGCCAGCCCGTGCAGCCCGGCGTCGCTGTAGGCCCCGGCGACCACCGGCAGCGTGAGCCGCCCGCCGGCGGGCAGGTCCAGCCCGCCGTCGACCAGCCGGCGACCGACCCGGATCCGGGTGAGCCCCCCGGTGTCCGGCTCGGCGACGATCTGCCACGAACCGGTCCAGGCCAGTGTCACGCCCCAGGTCGGGCCGTCCGTCGCGGCCCGGTCCCGGACCGCCAGCCACGGTACGAAGGTGTGCCCCGGCACCCCCTGCGAGCTGCCGACGGTGAACTGCCCGTGGTCGAGGTCGGCGTGCGCGAGCTGGAACTCCTGCGCCCACTGGCCCCACTGGTAGCTCAGCCGGGCCCCGTGGGGGGTGGGCACGCAGAACCCGGCCGAGCCGGCCCGGGCCAGCCGCAGCGGCGCCGGGCCGGTGTTGTCGAGCTCGACCCACCGCTCCACCACGTCGGTGCCGGCCGGGACGCGGTAGCAGTGCTCCGCGCGCAATCCCGTCACCGGGTCGGCGAAGGTGACCCGCAACTGACCGCTGTCGGTCGTCGCCTGCTGGAAACGCCAGGAGACCCGGCGGTCGCCGGTCGCCGTCTCGACGACGAGGTCCGCGCCGGCGAACGGGCGGGCCGCGTCGGTGGCGTACTCCACCGGCGCGAAGTCGCCGGCGGTGAGGAACGGGGTCGGGCCGGTGTAGCTGACCGGTGAGGGGCCGTCGGCGACTCCGGACGGCCCCCAGGCGACCAGCTCCAGCCACCGGCCGTGCCCGGGTACGACGACGGTGTACTCGGTCTCCACCCCGCGCAGCGTCCACGGGCCGGCGAGCGGGGCCGGTTCGTCGCCCGCGTCCGCCACGGCGCGCGCGGCGGCGCGCTCGTAGACGTTGCCGGGTTCGTCGGCCGGCCCGCTCACTTGACGGCTCCGATCGCCAGGCCGGACACGAAGTGCCGCTGGAAGCGCAGGAAGACCAGCAGGGTCGGCACCGCCGCGATCACCGTGCCGGCGGCGATGACGTTCCACGAGGAGACGAACTGTCCCTGCAGGGCGAGCAGGGCGGGGGTCACCGGCATCCGGTCGTCGGTGCGCAGCACGGTGATCGCCCAGAGCAGGTCGTTGAAGATCCAGGTGAAGGAGAGCGCGCCGAGCGCAGCCAGGGCGGGTCGGGTCAGCGGCAGGATCACCCGGGCGAAGATCTGCGCCGGCCCGGCCCCGTCGATGGTGGCCGCCTCCTGGATCTCGCCCGGCAGGTCCCGCATGAAGCCGTGCAGCACGAAGGTGTAGAAGCCTAGCCCGAAGCCCACCTGCACCGCGATCAGCGCGGCGAGGGTGTCGTACAGGCCGGTCAGCTCGCTGAACTTGCTGACCGGGATGAGCAGGATCTGTGGCGGCAGCAGGTTTCCGGCGAGCATGAGCAGCAGGATCGTCCGCCGGCCGGGGATCCGGAACCGGCTGAGCGCGAACGCCGCCACCGCCGCCAGCCCCAGGCTGAGGAGGACCGCGGGCACGGTGACCAGCATGCTGTTGACCAGGGCGCGCAGCTCACCGCCGTCGGTCCAGGCCTGCCGGTAGGTGTCCAGGGTGAACGAGCGCGGCAGGCTGCCCACCCCGTGCGCCGCGATGTCGTCGAAGGTCCTCGTCGACATGGCGACGACCCAGAGGATCGGGCCGAGCCACAGCAGGGCCAGCAGGCTCATGCCGGTGTGGAAGGCGCCGGTGCGCAGCGCGCGGATCATGTGTCCTCCCGGAACGCGCGCACGAGGTAGCCGAGGATGACCGCGAGCGCGAGGATGAAGATCACCACTGCGATGGCGGAGCCGTAGCCCAGCCGCAGGCTCTGGAAGGCGGCGGAGTACATGTAGGTGCTGAGCAGCTCGGACGAGTGGTAGGGCCCGCCACGGGTCAGCGCCCAGACGATGTCGAACGACCGCAGCGAGTCGATCACGATGACCGACAGCACCACCGCGTTGACCCCGCGCAGCTGGGGGATGGTCACCTTGCAGAGCCGCTGCCAGCCGTTGGCGCCGTCCACCCGGGCGGCCTCGTGCAACGCCGGGTCGATCGCCTTCAGGCCGGCCAGGTAGAGCACCATGACGTAGCCGATCTGCCGCCACAGCGCGGGCAGGATCACCGCGTAGAGCGCGGTCTGCGGATCGGCGAGCCAGGGCCGGATCAGCTGCTCCAGGCCCACCGCGCGCAGCAGTTGGTCGGCCAGCCCGTCGGGCTGGTAGAAGACCCGCCAGACCAGCGCGGTCACCACCAGCGAGAAGACCACCGGGGTGAACAGCGCCGCGCGGTAGAAGCCCACCCCGCGCCGCTCGCGCTGCAGCAGCAGCGCCATGCCGAACCCGCCGACGACCGACAGCCCGCCGAAGAGCACCAGCCAGATCACGGTGTTGACCAGCGCGCCCCGGAAGATCGGGTCGCCGGCCAGCTCCACGTAGTTGTCGAAGCCGATGAAGGTGGGCGGTGCCAGGCCGTCCCACCGGGTGAGCGAGAACCAGAAGCCCTGCACGGCCGGCCAGAAGACCCAGATGCTCTCGACCGCGAAGGGCACCAGGACGAACGCCACCAGCAGCGGCGACGGGCGGTTCCGCCGGCGTCGCCGCTGCTTCGGCGTCGCGCCCGCCGCCGGTGTCCGGGAGGTGGCCGGTGCGAGTGTCGCCATCAGCCCTTGAAGACCTTCTCGGCGCCGGCCTGCCACTCGCGCAGGATCGCGTCGATCTGGTTCGGCTTGTCGATGAACTTGGTGAGCGCGGTGTCCGCGGTCGGCTGCAACGCGTCGCTCGAGTCGCGGTTGAAGAACTGGGTCAGCTCCGCGGCGCTGTCCAGCATGGACTTGCCCTTGGCGACCAGCGGGGAGTCGGCGGCCTTCGCCTTGGGGTTGGCCGGCAAAACGATGCCCGAGCTGCTCCTGATGTACGTCTCCTGCGCCTCCACCGAGGCCAGGTAGGTGAGCAGTGCCCGGGTGCCGGTCGGATTCGCCGTCTTCGCGCTGGCGAAGAAGCCGTCGGTGGGCGCCTCCTCGGCGACCGGCACCGCCGGGTCGATGATCGGGAACCGGAAGAAGTCGAGGTCGCCGAGGGCGTCCTTCGGAGCGGCGTCGGCGAAGAAGGTGCCGATCAGGAACATCCCGGTCTTGTTCGCCAGCAGCGCGGTGGTCGCCTCCTGGAACGGGTACGCCTTGCCCTTCGGGTCGAAGTAGGGCAGCACCTCGCGCCAGCGGGCGAAGACCGCCTTGACCTTCGGGTCGTCGAACCGCTGCTTGCCGGCGAGGAGTTCGCGGTGGAACGGGGCGCCGTTGATCCGGATGTTCAGGTAGTCGAACCAGGCCGAAGCGACCCATGGGGTGTCACCGAGGCCGATGCCGATCGGCGCGACGCCCTTGCCCTGCAGGGTCTGGCAGAGCGCGAGGAACTCGGTCCAGGTCTTCGGCTCCTGCACGCCCCACTTGGCGAAGTTCGACTTGCGGTAGAAGAAGCCCCACCAGTAGTTGGTCATCGGCACGAAGATCTGCTTGCCGGTCGGGTCGGTGGAGATGGTCCGCAGCGACTGGGGGTAGTCGCCCAGCCCCTGCCACACGTCGGAGACGTCGAGCAGGAGATCCTTGCTGGCGTAGTTGTTGGCGACCGAGCCGGCGTACCAGGTGTAGACGTCCGGCGGGTTCGCCGAGGTCAGGTAGGTGGGAAGCTGCGTGCGGTAGGTCTCGGAGGCGATTGTGTTCAAGCTCGCCTGACCCTTGCCCTGCTTGTTGAAGCTCTCGATGAGCTTCTCCATCGCCGCCTTCGCCTGCGGCGAGGAGAGGTTCGACTGGAGGGTGACCGCGCCGGACGCCTTCTCCGCCGGTCCGCTGGCGGAGCTGGCGCAGGCCGTCAGGAACGAGCCGGCGCCGAGCGCGCCGGCGCCAGCGAGGCCGAGGTGCCCAAGGAACCGGCGGCGACCGGGGTTGAAGTCGCTCACGGGGGTGTCCCTTCCTCAGTGACACGGTGCGTGACAACGCGGTTGTGTCAGTCATGTGAACGGTGTGGCCCGAAGGTTGCATCCGTCGCATGTGGCTGTCAAGATGTTTTACTAATTAATGATTAGATCATCCAGAGTGTCGGCGGACGGGGGAGCCACCACATGCGACGACTGGACGGCAGGACCGCGCTGGTCACCGGAGCGCTCGGGGGGATCGGCGCGGCCACCGCCCGGCGACTCGCGGCGGAGGGCGCGGCCGTCGGCCTACTGGACGTACGCGACCCCACGCCGCTCGCCGAGGAACTGACCGCCGCCGGCGGTCGGGCGGTGCCGGTGGTCGCCGACGTCGCCGACGAGGCCGACTGGGCGGCCGCGGTGGCGACGGTGCGTCGCACGTTCGGGCCGGTCGACATCCTGGTCAGCAACGCCTACGCGGTCGAGGTGGCCCCCGCCCACGAGACCAGCCGCACGTCCTGGGACCATCAGCTCGCGGTCAGCCTCACCGGCACCTTCCTCGGCGTTCGGGCCTGCCTGGACGACCTCCGCGCCGGTCGCGGCGCGGTGGTGCTGGTCTCCTCGGTGCACGCGCTGGTGGGCCTGCCCGGCCGACCCGCCTACGCCGCCGCCAAGGGCGGCCTGGTCGCGCTCGGCCGCCAACTCGCCGTCGAGTACGGGCCGGAGGTCCGGGTGAACACCGTGCTGCCGGGGCCGATCCTCACCGCCGCCTGGGACGACGTGTCCGAAGCGGACCGCCGGCGCAGCGTCGCCGAGACGGTGGCCAAGCGGTTCGGCACCCCGGACGAGGTGGCGGCCACCGTGGCCTTCCTCGCCTCGCCCGACGCCGCGTACGTCACCGGGGCGAGCCTGGTGGTGGACGGTGGCTGGACCGCGGTGAAAACCTCAGCCTGACCGATCGATACCGACGAACCGATAGGTGCGAAGAGCATTGGCACAGTACGCACGCCGTGGCCTGCACGGGCAGACCGTCGAGGCGATCGCGCGCCGGATCCTGGCCGGAGAGATCCCCGCCGGCGCGACCCTGGACATCGCCGCGCTCCAAGCGGAGCTCGACGTCAGCCTCACCGCGTTGCGGGAGGCGCTCAAGGTGCTCTCCGCCAAGGGCATCGTGGACGCCCGGCAGAAGCGCGGCACGTTCGTCCGGCCCCGGGCGGACTGGAACCTCCTCGACGGCGACGTGATCCGTTGGCAGTTCGCCGAGGGCGCCGACCCGCGGCTGCTCGACAAGCTGCACGAGGTCCGCACCATCATCGAGCCGGCCGCCGCCCGGCTGGCGGCCGGCCGGGCGACCGATGACGACCTGACCGCGCTGGACGGCGCGCTGGACGAGATGACCGCCGCGAAGGGCGATCCGGCCGCCGCCGTCGCCGCCGACCTGAACTTCCACCGCGCGCTGCTCGCCGCCACGCACAACGAGTTGCTGGAGCGGATGGAGGTGGTGATGGAGACCGGCCTCGCCGAACGCGACCGGCTGGTGCACGGCGGCGAGCCGCACGACGACCCGGTGCCGAGCCACCGGGCGGTGGTGGACGCGATCCGGTCCCGGGACGAGGCCGCGGCCGAGACCGCCATGCGGAGCCTGCTGGACAAGGCCGTTCGGGACGTCGAGAAGGTGCGCGGGCGGAAGGGCGACCGGTGAAGATCGACCGGATCGAGACCTTCCTCGTCGCACCCCGGTGGCTGTTCTGCCGGGTGGAGACCGACGAGGGGCTCGTCGGCTGGGGCGAACCCGTGGTGGAGGGACGCGCCGAGGTTGTCCGCAGCGCCGTCGAGGTGCTGGCCGAGTACCTGGTCGGCGAGGATCCGCTCCGGATCGAGCAGCACTGGCAGGTCCTCACCAAGGGCGGCTTCTACCGGGGCGGGCCGGTGCTCTCCAGCGCCGTCGCCGGCCTCGACCAGGCGCTCTGGGACATCGCCGGGCAGGCGTACGGCGTCCCGGTGCACGCCCTGCTCGGCGGCGCGGTGCGGGACCGGGTGCGGGTCTACTCGTGGATCGGCGGCGACGAGCCGGGCGAGGTCGCCGAGGCGGCCGCCGCGCAGGTCGCGGCCGGGCTCACCGGGGTCAAGATGAACGCGTGCGGCCTGCTCTCCGCGATCCCCACCGCGGCCGAGGTGGACGCCGTGATCGCCCGGGTCGCCGCCGCCCGCGAGGTGCTCGGCGACAGCCGGGACCTCGCGTTGGACTTCCACGGCCGGGCCAGCGCCGCCGCGGCCCGCCGCATCCTGCCCGAGATCGCCGCCCTGCGACCGCTCTTCGCGGAGGAGCCGGTCCTCGCCGAACAGGCCCACCACCTGCACGACATCGTCACCTGCTCACCCATCCCGGTGGCCACCGGCGAGCGGCTGTACGGCCGCGGGGAGTTCCTCGGGCCGTTGCAGGCCGGGGTCGCGGTGGTCCAACCGGACCTGTCCCACGCCGGTGGCATCTCCGAGGTACGCCGGATCGCGGCGCTCGCCGAGACGTACGGCGCGGTGCTGGCCCCGCACTGTCCACTGGGTCCGATCGCGCTCGCGGCCAGCCTCCAGGTGGCCCTCGCGACACCGAACTTCCTCATCCAGGAGCAGAGCATCGGCATCCACTACCACGCCGGTTCGGAACTTCTCGACTACCTGGTCGACCCGGAGCCGTACCGCTTCGTCGACGGGCACATCCGCCGGTTGACGGCGCCCGGACTGGGCATCACGGTCGACGAGGCGGCCGTCCGGGCCGCGGCGCGGACCGGGCACGCCTGGCGCAACCCGGTCTGGCACCACGACGACGGCTCCTTCGCCGAATGGTGAGCGCGTCCGCCGAGGGCCGGCCGCCGGCGGCGCAGATCCCGGTGCCGCTGCGGGTCGGATCGGACGACCAGCGCGGCGGCCGCTGGACGACGCTGCGCGGCGGCGGCCGGGAGTGGCTCTGGCGGCGGCCGGGCACCGGCCGGGACCGGGTGCGCGCCGGTGACCCGTTCGTCGACGCGGGCGGCCTGGAGGAGTGCCTGCCGACCGTACGCGGCCGGCCGGACCACGGCGACGTCTGGTCCCGGCCGTGGCGGACCATCGGCGCCGGCGCCGCCACGGTCGAGTGTCCGGACTTCGTCCTGACCCGGCGGCTCACCGAACGGTCCGGGGCGGTGGTCGCCGACTACCGGCTCGAGGCCGAGCCGGGTTACCGCTTCATCTGGGCGGCGCACGCGCTGCTCGACCTCTCCGCCGCCGCCCGGCTGGACGCGCCCGCCGGCACTCCGACCCGGCTCTATCCGGAGGCCGCCGCGCTGCTGCCCGCCAACCGGTGGCCGGCCGGCGCCCGGTGGCTCACCGCGCCGTGGCCCGGGCCGGCCGGGCTGCCGCTGGACCGGCTCGGCCCGGACGACGGCACCGCAGTGGGGGCGGTGCTGTTGGGCTGCCCGACCGTGCGGGTGGTCGACGGCACCGACCGGCTGACCCTGCACCTCGACTGCGACGGCCAGCCCCGCGCCACCGCGCTCTGGCGCAACCTGCGCGGCTGGCCCACCGACGCGCCCTACCGCAGCGTCGGCCTCGAACCGATGCTCGGCGCCGTCTTCGACCTGGCCGAGGCCGGCCCCGGCGACGCCGCCGAGGTGCCGCCGAGCGGCGAGGTCGGCTGGCGGTTGACCGTCACCGCGCACCGAGCGCCGGGAGGACATTCCCGCGTGCCCGACAGCCGCGTCGACCAGCGAAAGGAGAGATCTGGTGCTGACCGAACCGATCCCGTGGAGCGGTGACCGCCTCGAACTGGGCGAGGGCGCCCGCTGGGTGGACGGGCGGCTCGTCCTCGTCGACCTGCTCGCCGGTCGCCTGCTGGAGACCACCGGGGACGCGCCCGCGCCGTTGCGCGAGGTGTGCACCGTGGACGGTCCGCTCGGGGCGGTGGCTCCGATCGCCGGGCGGCCGGGCGGCTGGCTGGCGGTGGTCGGCACCGGCGTGGCGGTGCTGGACGGCGCGGGAACTCCGCAGCCGATCGCGGACCTGGAGGGGGAGAACCCGGCCCCGGCCCGGATGAACGACGCGGTGGCCGATCCGCACGGCCGGTTCTGGGCGGGCAGCATGGCCTACGACGCCACCCCGGGCGCGGGTACCCTCTACCGGCTGCCGGCCGGCGGCCTGCCCGAGCCGGCGGTGACCGGGCTGACCATCAGCAACGGGCCCGCCTTCGATGCCGGCGGCACGGTGATGTACCTGGCGGACACCCCGCTCGGCCAGGTGGACCGGTTCACCGTGGACCCGGCCACCGGCGCGCTCTCCGCCCGGGAGCCGTTCCTGCGCCTGTCGCCCGGCGAGGGCGCGCCGGACGGGATGACGGTCGACGCCGCGGGGCATCTCTGGGTGGCGCTCTGGGGCGGCCACGCCGTCCGCCGCTACCGGCCGGACGGGACGCTGGACCGTGAGATCCGCCTGCCCGCGGCCCAGCCCACCAGCGTCTGCCTCGGCGGGCCCGACCTGCGCCGGCTCTTCATCACCACCGCCGCGCTGGGCCTGACGCCGCGCGGCCCCGTCGACGGCGCGTTGCTCGCGGTCGACGTGGAGGTCGCCGGGCTGCCCGCCGCGCTGGCCGCGCCCCGGGCGCCGCTGCCGGTGTGATCACCGTCCGGGCTGTCGGCGGCGTCGGGACGGCGAGGTGAGACCGCCGACGCCTCGGCACCGCAGGCCGACGGGCACCACCGGCCGCGTCGTGACCCCCACCGCTACGCCGAGCCGCGACACCTGACGAGCCGGGCCGCTTGGGTCGAAGCGGGATCTGTCCGGCTGACGCGTCGATATGGTGTTGTGGTGCGACCCTCGCCTCCGGAGAAGGGGGTGACCTGGGAAGAGCTCTTCTTCGATCTGGCCTTCGTGTTCGCGCTCACCCAGTTCTCCCAGATGCTGCACGCCGATCAGAGCTGGGCGGGCATCGGCCGGGTGCTGTTGTTGTTCGTCACGATCTACTGGGCCTGGGTCGCCACCACGATCTACACCGACCAACGGAACATCGGCAGTGTTCTGGACCGGTCGGGAATCCTCGCCCTCGGGCTCGCCAGCCTGCTGCTCGCCCTGGCGATTCCCGGCGCCTATGGTGATCGGGGCCTGCTGTTCGCCGGCGTCTACCTGGCGATGCGGGTGCTGCTGGCGGCACTGGCCCTGCCCGGTCCGCACGGCTGGAGGTCCCCTCTTTTCCGCTCCTACGGGACGAGCCTGGTGGCCGGGCCGCTGCAACTGGCGGGCGGCATCCTTACCGGCACGACCCGGATGGTGCTCTGGTCGATCGCGGTGCTCGTCGACGTGGTGGGCGCCCGGGTCGCGCGTGGGACCTTGGCAGCGGTCCGGGTCCGGCCGCTGCACTACACGCACCGTTACGGGCTGCTGATCATCCTCGTGCTCGGCGAGTCGGTGATCGAGGTCGGGATGGTGGCCGTCGACGAGCCGGCGACCCTGGCCCGATTGATCGCCATCGGCACCGGCTACGCCCTGGTGTGCGCGCTCTGGTGGGCGTACTTCATCTACGGCGTGCGGGCCTACCGGCAGGCGGTGGAGCGGACCGCGGAGCAGGCGGACGTACGCCGTTCGGTCATGGTCTACGGGCACCTGCTCTTCAGCTTCGGGATCATCATGATCGCCGTCGGCCTGGCCGACGGGGTGATGGCGCCGGTCGAGCCGTTCGAGGCCGGCGCGGCAGGCCCGCTGTTCGCCGGCGCCGCACTCTTCCTCACCACCTTCGCGTACACCCACTGGCGGATCAACCGGAAGATCGCCTGGAGGCGGATCAGCGCGGGCGCCGTCTGCCTGGTTCTGCTGCCGCTGGCGCCCCTGATACCGGCCCTGGCCGCCCTGGTCACCCTGCTCGCGGTGGTCGTCGGGCTGAACGTGCTGGAGGAGCTCATCCTGCGCCGCCAGCCGAGAGACTCCGGGGACCGCGCGACCGAGGACCAGACTCGTGGCGACCCGGGTCAGGTGGACCAGGGCCCGGTGGTGGACGACCGGTAGGCAGCCATGCGGGGGACCTGCCGGCGTCGCTGCGGTGACGACGGCCACGACAGGCGCCCGGTGGGTTGACCTGAAGTCTGGTTGAGCTACCACGATCTGCCGGTGCATACGACCCAGCGGCGCGCCGGTCGGCAGGGCCCGTTCCCCACCGCCGGCGCGGGCTATCTGGCCGGGCTCTTCGTCGACGCCCTTGGCTCGGGGCTCTACCTGCCGCTCACGGTGCTCTTCTTCCACCAGGTGACCCGGTTGCCAGTGGCGACCATCGGTCTCGGGCTCACCATCGCGGCGGTCGCCGGCGTGGTCGCCAATCCGGTCGCCGGCGTGCTGTCCGACCGGTTCGGAGCCCGGAAGATCATCATCGCCAGCTATCTCGCGCGGGCGGCGGGATTCGCCTGTTACCCGCTGGTCGACGGCTTCGGGGCGTTCGTCGCCGTCGCCGCACTGGTCGCCGCGGGCGACCGGAGCTACTACGCCGCCAACAGCGCGTACGTCGCGGAGCTGGCGGAGGGCGCCGCCCGGGACCGGCTCTACGCACTGGTCCGCACCGGGCGCAACGTCGGCTTCGGACTCGGCGGGCTGTTCACCGCCGCCGCGGTGGAGTTCGTCGGGGAGTCCGGGTACCACCTGATCGCCGCCGGTAACGCGGCGAGCTTCCTGCTCGCGGCGGCGCTGCTCGCCATGACCGCAACGCCCGCCCACCCCGGCTCCCGTGTCGAGGGGCGACGCGCCGACGGGCAGAGCCTGGTCGGGATGTTCGCCGGGTACGGCCGGGTCCTCGCCGACCGGCCGTTCCGGCGGCTGGTCCTGGCCGAGCTGGCGTTCACCGCCGCCCACTGGGTGTTCCCGCTCGCCGTACCCGTGTACGCCGTGGTGGTGCTGGACGCGCCGGCCGGCCTGCTCGGCGTGCTGTTCACCGTCAACGCCGTCCTCGTCGGCGTCGGCCAACTGCCGGTGCTGCGCTGGCAGCGCGCCGTACGCCGGACCCACGCCATGGCCTTCGCGGGCGTGGTCCTCATCGCCGCGTTCGCTGCCTTCGCGCTCGCCGCCCTGCTGCCCGCCGGCGTCGCGGTGACAGTCGGGCTGCTGGTCGCGACACTGCTGTACACCCTCGGCGAACTGCTGCACACCACACCGTCGGCCTCGCTCGGCGCCGGCGCGGCACCGGCGTCGCACCGGGGCCGTTACCTCGCCGTCTACCAGCTCACCTGGGCGGTCTCGGCGATCGTCGCGCCGGCCGGCGTCACCAGCGTCATCACGGTGAACCCGCAACTGCTCTGGCTGACCGTGGCGGTCGTCGTCGCGCTGGCCAGCCTGACCGTGCTCCGGCTCGCCACCAGCCTGCCCGCCGAGGCGGTGTGGCCGGAAGCCGTCCCGGCCGGGCACCGACGACGAGGGTGGTCACGCGTCCGGGCCCGGTCCTTCGTCGGATTCGGCCGATCAGGCGGATGACGTCACAGCCGTTCCGGGGTGCGGATGCCGAGCAGGTGCAGGCCCTGCCGGAGGACGCGGGCGGTCAGGTCGCAGAGCACCAGCCGGCTGTCCCGCAGCGGCGGATCCGCGCGGAGCACCGGGCAGCGCTCGTAGAAGCCGCTGAAGGTGGTGGCGAGCCGATGAAGGTAGCCAGCCAGCTGGTGGAACTCCAGGTCGTGCTGTACGGCAGCCACGGCCGCCGGGAAGCCGGTCAACTCGATGGCGAGGGCCCGCTCGATCGGCTCGGCGAGCCGCACGGTCGTCCCGGTGCTGCCGCCACCCGCCCGCCGGAAGATCGACCGGATTCGGGCGTACGCGTACTGCAGGTACGGGGCGGTGTTGCCGTCCAGCGAGAGCATCCGGTTCCAGTCGAACACGTAGTCGCGGTTGCGGTCCGTGGACAGGTCGGCGTACTTGACGGCGCCGATGCCGACCGCCCGGCCGACCTCGGCCGCCGCGCGGTCGTCGAGCTCGGGATTCTTCCGCCGGGCAAGCTCGGTGGCGCGCGCGACCGCCTCGTCGAGCAGCGCCACCAGTTTCACCGGGTCGCCGCTGCGGCTGCGCAGCATCCGTCCGTCCGGTCCGAGGATCGAGCCGAAACCGACGTGCTCCGCCCGGGCGGGTGGCTGGAGCCAACCGGCCTGGGTGGCGACGGCGAAGACGAGGTCGAAGTGCTGCCGCTGGGGCAGGCCCACGACGTACAGCAACCGGGTGGCGCCGACCTCGGCCGTGCGGTGCCGCAGAGCGGCCAGGTCGGTGGCGGGGTAGCCGTAGCCGCCGTCGGACTTGCGGACGATCAGCGGCAACGGCTGGCCGCCCCGACCGGTGCTGTCGGGTGGGAAGACGCACGCGGCTCCGCCGCTGTCCCGCAACAGTCCGAGCCGGTCCAGCTCCGCCACCACGGGCGCGAGCAGGTCGTTGTAGCGGCTCTCGCCCTGGAAGTCCGCGCTGGTCAGCGTGACGTCGAGCCGGTCGTAGACCTGCAGGAAGTACGCCGTCGACTGCTCGACCAGCAGCCGCCACAGCTGTCGGGTCCGCTCGTCGCCGCCCTGCAGGGCGACCACCCGCGACCGGGACCGCTCCCGGAACCCCTCGTCGGCGTCGAACTTGGCCCGGGCCGCCTTGTAGAACGTGTCGAGGTCGCCGACCGACAGTTCCCGGACCGCCTCCGCCTCGCCTAGGTCGAGCAGATGCTCGATCAGCATGCCGAACGGGGTGCCCCAGTCGCCGAGGTGGTTGGCCCGGACGACCCGGTGGCCGAGCCACTCCAGCAGCCGCACCGTCGCATCCCCGATCACCGTCGAGCGCAGGTGGCCGACGTGCATCTCCTTGGCGACGTTGGGCGCCGAGTAGTCGACGACGACGGTCTCCGGCGTGCTGGTGACCGGCACGCCCAGCCGGGGGTCGGCGGCCATCCGGGAGACCAGCCCGCCGAGTGCCGCGCCGGACACCGTCAGGTTGATGAAGCCGGGACCGGACACCTCCGCCGCCGCGCACAGGTCGGCGAGGTCGGCCCGGTCCAGCACCTCGACCGCGATCTCCCGGGGCGGGCGGCCGAGGCGCCGCGCCAGCGGCAGGGCCGCGTCGGACTGGAAGTCGGCCCGCTGCGAACGCCGTACGACGGGGTCGACCGGACCGCCGGTGACCGCGGCGAACGCCGGTGCCAGCCGGTCGGCCAGCAACTTCTCCAGATTCATCGGTACGCCGATCTCGCTCGGACCCGCGCTTTACGCGGATCGCCGGATGGGGATCCGTACGGATCGACGCGGCGGCTCGGATGGGACCGGCGGATCGATCCGCCCGGTCGCAGAGGTGACGTCAGCCCAGGCGGTCGGTGACTCGCACGCGAGCCACGGATCGCCTACGTCGCTCCCCGCCGTTCGGCAGGGCGCACCGGCACGCGGTGCCGGTGGGGGCGACGGAGCCACTCATGCCGCGCACCCTACCGGCCGGACCCGCCCGGCGGCGATCCGATATCGGCCCCGCGGCCTTGCCTGGTCGGCGGGCGGGTCCCGGTCCTACCGGGCGCGGCGGGGCACCGGTGCGGCGACGGCGGCGGAGTCGAGCCGGTGCCCGGCCAGCGGATCGGCCAGCAGGTCGGCGAAGGCCAGTTCGGCCGCCCCGACCAGGGTCGCGTCGTCGCCCAGGGCCGAGACGGAGAGCCGTACCCGCTCCCGGGAGACCGGCAGCACGTTCTCCGCGATCCGCGCGCGCACCTGGTCGGCCGAGCCTCGGTACACGTCGCGGAGCATGCCGCCGAAGATGACCATGCCCGGGTTGAACAGGTTGATCAGGTTCGCCACCCCGATGCCCAGCCAGTCGCCGATCCGCCGCAGCGCGTCCTGGGCCACCGGATCGCCACGGTCGGCGGCGTCGACGACGGCGCGGACCGCGTCGCGACCGATCAGCTCCGCCGGCCGCTCGGCCGCGTCGAGCAGGGCCCGCTCGCCGACCTCGGCCTCCAGGCAGCCACGCGAGCCGCACCCGCAGGGCCGGCCGTCGTACGGGTTCACCATCATGTGCCCGAGTTCGGCGCCGTACCCGCCGTCGCCGTCGAGGACGTCACCGTCGACGATGATTCCGCCCCCGACGCCGACGTCGCCGTGCAGGTAGATCAGGTTGCGCACGCCCACGCCGGCGCCGCGCTGGTTCTCCGCCATGGCGCCCAGGTGGGCCTCGTTGCCGACCAGCACCGGTAGGCCGAGGCCGAGCCGGCGGCCCAGCTCGGCGCCGAAGGCCTGATCCACCCAGCCCATGTCCGGTCCGAATCGGACCATTCCGTCGGAGGGCCGGATCATCCCGCAGTAGGACGCCCCGACGCCGACGCAGACCGAGTCGGCCGGTGCCCCGTCGTGCAACTCGCGGCCGAACTCGGCCAGCACCCCGACGACGATGTCCAGGTCGGCCCCGGCGCGGGAGCGGACCGCCGCGCGCCGGTCCAGGATCGCTCCGCCGAGCCCGACCCGGGCCGCGGCCAACCGGTCCACGGCCACGTCGAAGGCCAGCACGTGGACCCGGTCGGATTCCGGCCGGACCACCACCGAGGGCCGGCCCACCCGGCCGGTCGACGACAACCCCGCCTCGCGGACCAGTCCCGCCGACGCCAGGTCCGCGGTCAGCGCCATGATGGTGCTGCGGTTCAGCCCGGTCCGCGTGCCGAGCGCGGCGCGGGACAGCGGACCGTGCAGGTGGACGTGCCGGAGCAGGGCAGCGAGGTTGCGCCGACGGATCTCCTCGGGAGCGCGTCCGTCCTCGCGCGGCATCCGGTTCTTGAGCATCACGAGAACCCTGGTCGGCTGGTGGAAACCTACGCGCAAAGATACGCGTCGCGGAAACCGTTGACCATGGCGCGAGTTGACCGCCACGTCGCCGGTTCGCTACCGACCGGTACGACCGCGCTGATCGTCGGGCGGTCGGCGGCCGGGCGCCGACCAGGGGGCGCGCTTTCCGGATCTGCTGTCCGCCCTGCCGGGCCTTGGCAGAGTGAGGGCGTGGCGGACAAGGGGCCGAAGGTGGCGGCCGGCCGGATCCAGCTGGTCGGGGAGTCCAGCGCGGTCAGCCGTCTGGAGCTCTTCCTCGACCTGATCTTCGTCTACGCGTTCATCAACGTGACCAACATGGGCGCGGCCCATCTCACCGTGGCGAACGTGCTGCACGGCGCGCTGCTGCTGGTCCTGCTCTGGTCCTGCTGGATCTCGTACGCCTGGCTCGGCAACGCCGTCCGGGTGGACCGGGGCGTCATGCCGCTGGTCATGTTCAGCCTGGCGGCGGTGGTCCTGGTGATGGGGGTGACCCTGCAGGAGGCGTTCGCCGACAAGCCGGGCGGACTGCCCGGGCCGCTGCTGTTCGTGGTCTGCTACCTGGTCATCCGGTGCGGCGCGCTGCTGGTCGCGACCGTCGCCGCGTGGCGGAATCCCGTCGACCGACGCCGGCACCTGCTGTCGTGGGTGCCCCTGCTCGCCGCCACGCCGGTGCTGCTGGCCGCGGCCCTGGTGCCCCGCCCGCTCGGCGAGGGCACCGCGGCAGGGGAGTGGGCCCGTTTCTGGTTGCTGCTGCTCGCCATCGTCGTGGAGTACGGCGGGGCGGCGGCGCTGCGCCTGACCGCCTGGCCGATCTCCTCCGTCAAGCACTGGACCGAGCGGTTCCACCTGATCATCCTGGTGGCCTTCGGCGAGATCATCATCTCGGCCGGAATGGGCCAGGGCGTCGGCACGGCAACCGCGGTCAGCTGGGGAGTGGTGGCCGGCATGCTGCTCAGCGCGCTGCTGGTGGGCGTGCTCTGGTGGACGTACTTCGACATCGCCCGGTTCGCCGCCGAGGACGCGCTGGAGCGCGCGTCGGGCCGGGCCCGGGCACTGCTCGCCCGGGACGCGTACACCTTCCTGCACCTGCCGATGATCGCCGGACTGATCCTGCTCTCCCTCGGGCTCAAGCACACCTTCAACGGCCTCGCCTTCGAGTCGGCGCCGGACGAGTCCGGGCTCGGCCTGGTCAGCCTGTACGGCGGGGTGGCGCTCTACCTGGTCGGCCTGATCGCCTTCGAACGCCGGACGATCCGGCTGCTGGGCCGCGGGCCGATCGTCGGCGTCGTCCTGGTGCTCGGGCTGGCCCCGGTGGCGGCGTTTACGCCGGTGGTGGTCCAACTCGGCCTGCTGGCCGCGGCGGTGGTCAGTCTGGTGGTGCTCGACCGCACCGTCTTCCGGGTCAAGCACCGGACGCTGCACGGGGCGATCGAACCGGTCACCGAGCGGTTCAGCGGCGTCACCCCCAAGGAACTCTTCCTCGACCTGGTCTTCGTCTTCGCCTTCATCGAGGTCACCGAACTGATGACCGCGGTGCCCAACTGGCGCGGGCTGATCGAGGGGCTGGGCGTGCTGGTGCTGCTGTGGTGGTCCTGGGCCTGCTACGCCTGGCTCGGCAGTGCGTTCCGAACGGAGAACGCCATCGCTCGGCTGATGCTCCTCAGCGCCGCGGCGACCATCCTGATCATCGCCATCACCGTGCCCGTGGTCTTCGCCGACCTGCCCAACGGGCTGCCCGGGCCGGTGGTCTTCGTGACCTGCTACGGCATCGTCCGGGCGGTGAACTTCGGCGCGTTCTGGATGATCGGCCGCAACGATCCGGCGTTCCGGGGCCAGCTGGTGCGGCTCGCGGTGCCGTCCGCCGTCGCACTCGCCTTGCTGTTCACGGCGGCTGTCGTCGCGCCGGCGTCCGGCACCGTGCCGTTCCAGCCCGTCCGGGCCGCCCTCTGGGTGGCCGCCATCGTCATCGAGCTCGGCAGTGGCTACCTGCTGAACGCCCGGCACTGGCTGGTCCGCTCCGCGGAACACTGGGCCGACCGGTTCGGGCTCATCATCCTCGTCGCGCTCGGCGGCGCGATCGTCTCGACCGGGCTCTCGCTCAGCAATCGTGGCGTCTCCACGATGATGGTTCTCGCCGCGGTGCTCGGACTCGTGCTGATCGCGGCGCTCTGGTGGGCGTACTTCGACGTCGACGCCACCGCGGGACAGCGGGGCGTGCAGAGCCTGCAGGACGGGCAGCGCAGCCGCCTGGCGCTCGAGGCGTACACGTACGCGCACCTGGTGATGATCATCGGGATCGTGCTGGTCGCGCTCGGGCTCCGCAAGACGGTGGCCGAGGTAGAGCGGTTCGCCGGACCCGTCGGGTGGGACATGCCGCACCTCACCCTCTACGGCGGGGTGATCGTCTTCCTGCTCGGCGACAAGCTCTTCTGGTGGCGGATCATGCACCAGATCCGTCCGCTCCGGGTGGTCGAGATCCTGACGCTGGTCGTCCTGACCGCGGTGTGCACCCGGGTCTCCCGCCTGGCGGGGCTGGCCGTTCTGGCCGCCGCGCTGACCGCCTTCGCGCTGGTCGAGGCCCTCGGCACCCGCCAGCTGCGGCGGGCCCTGCGCGACCCGTTGGTGCCGGAGACACCAACGCCGCCTCCGCACCGGCCATGACGGGTGGACACGCGCCCGGCCGGGACGGGCGATCACGGGCCGTCGGCGGCGCGGCGTGACAGCGCGCGCCGGCCCGCGAACCCTGGCGCGACGAGCGCGACCGGGTCACGGTGAGCGGGGCACCGGCTCGGCCAGGGCCCGCAGGTCCGCCGGCAGTTGCGCCATCGCCTCCTCGAACTCCGCGTGCCCGACCACCCGGTGGAGGGTCTGCAGGACGGCCCGCACGCCGCGTTCCGCGACGTCGCTCGGCACCCGGGCGCGCTCCGCCACCCGGCGCAGGAACTCGTCGTACCCGAAGACCTCCGGATCCTCCGTGCCCTTGACCAGCAGTGGGCGCAGCTCGGCCGCCACGTGGTCGGCCAGGTCCGCCGCCTCGCCGCCGCTGATCCGCTCCGCGAGGGTCTGCAGGGCGGCCTCGGTCAGGGATTGCGCCGTCTCCGCTGGTACGCCCGCCCGCGCGGCCACCTTGTCGAAGAACTTCAGCTCAGCCATGCCCCGTCCTTCCGTGCCGGAGACAGCGTGGCTACCCGTGTCGACCGGCGGCAAACGAGGGCCCCTCGTACGCCTGTTCGCCCGGCTCAGTCGCCGAGCCGTTGCCGGGCGAGGAACTTCGGCACCACCATCCGCCACGCCTCCGTCACCAGCTCGGTCATCTGGTCGTGGTCGAGGCGGGCGAGGTGGCAGCACACCCAGTTGAACCGCAGGTCGGAGGTGCCGGGCAGGAAGAACAGCTCCGGCTCGGCGGCGACCAGGCCGTCCCGCTGCTCCTTCGGGTAGCCGAAGCCCATCGTCTGCTCGTCGCGGGAGAACGCGACGTACACGATCGCGCCGACCCGGAACTTGATCCGGTCGCGGATCACGTGCTCGCTGCTGCGGGGCAACGTCCGGGCCAGCGCGCGGACGTCGGCGACGGTGACCATGCGGGCCACCGTAGCGACCCCCACCGACAGTCCGTCAGGACCGGCCGAGGCGGGGCATGACCGGGCGGATCTCCACCGGCGCGCCCGGCCGGCCCCCGGCGCGCGAGCGGTACTCCGGGACTCCCACGCAGGTGAAGAGCAGCGCCGCGAGGTCGGCCGGCTCGGCCAGCAGACCGGGCACCTCCGAGTCGATGAAGGTCATCCCCGACGCGCCCGCGCCAAGGGCGTACGCGGCCAGGTGCAGCCGGCCCTCGACCAGCCCGGCGGCGAGCTGGGCGTCGCGGTAGCTTCGGTCGTCGAGCGCCGACAGTGGGGTGGCCGCGATGACCACGTACGCGGCGTCGCCGGCGAGGGACTGGTCCAGGCAGACCCGCAGCAGCTCGTCGCGGAGATGCGCGGCCAGCAGCGGCTGGGCCAGGTCGGGCCACCGGTAGAGGCCGGGTGCCACGTCGTCGACGCCGTGCACCGCCACCCAGTGCGGCACCTGCACGCCGCGCAGGGCGGCGGCCATCGGCCATTCCAGTGCGGCGCGCGGCAGCGTCCGGGACCGGTCCATCCGCCGCTGCGATCCGCGCCGGCGCACCACCTCGTCCAGGGTGTCCGACGGTGGGAAGCCCGGTAGTGCGGCGGCCTGCGGCCACGGCGCCCCGAGGTCGTCCCGCTCGCCCGCGCGCTGCGCGGCGGTGCACAGCGGCAGCTCGACCGGCGGCAGCTCGCCCGGGGCCGCCGGCCCGGTGGGTCCGATCGCCGGCTCGCCGGCGTCGAGGGACAGCAGGGCCAGCGGGTACTCGTGCACACCGTCCGCCCCGACGAGGGCGCGCAGCACGGCGTCCGGGAAGAGCGAACGCAGCCGCGGCGGGATGCCGGCGCTCGCGGCGGCCGCCGACAGCTGGGACAGCAGCGTCCCGGCGTCCCAGTAGAGGTGCCGCCACCCCCGCTCGGCGTAGCGCCAACCGGTCCGCCACGGCACGCCCGTCACCACGAGCGTGGTGACCGTCCCGGCGGCGGCGGGGGCGACCTGGACCAGCGCGTGCCGCGCCGCGTCGTACCAGTGCACGCCGTCCGGGATTCCGGCGACGCCACGGGTGCTCGCGTAGACCTCCAGGGGGAAGCGCGCCCCGGCCGACCCGGCGGCGCGGTAGTAGATCGGACGTCCGTCGCGGCGGGCGGTGCGGACCACACCGGCGCCGAGGAAGAGCACGCGGCCGAGCTGCGCCGCGTCCAGCGGCCGCGCCGGGCAGGTGACGCCGGCGAGGACGGCGGTCGCCGGCACGCCGGGGTCGGGCAGGTCGCGCGGCAGCGCCACGACGGGAAGACCGTCCGGATAAGTCTTCATCGGCGGCGGCAGGGTCGCCGGGTCGTTCGGGACGAGGTCGCGGCGGACCCGGGGGTCGTCCACCGGCACGTTCCACTCGCGGCTCGGCAGGTACGAGGTCAGCCGGTGCAGCAGCCCGGCGCCGGAGTCGAGGTCCACCCGGCCATCCTGCCAGCCCCCCACCGCGGCGGTCGGCCGCTGCCGGGCCCGGCGGAACACCGTCGCGCAGGCTTCGCCCCGGGGCGGACGGCGGCGCCCGCGAGGTGACGAATGACCGGTGTGCCGCCGGGTACGCGAGCCGGGGTACGTCGGTGATCGCCCACCGTCGCCGCGACGCGTGCCCACCCGTTCCCGAATCCGCTGCCGTCCCGGCGGGGGCCCGGGATCCGGCGACCAGGAAGGGGTGTTCCGCCATGAAGGTCAGAAGCTCGGTGCGGGGGTTGAAGCGGAAGGTGAACTCGATCGTGGTGCGCCGCAGGGGCCGGATCTTCGTGATCAACAAGGCGGACCGGCGCCAGAAGGCCCGCCAGGGCTGACCGGCACCGACGGCGTCGCCGCTCAGTGGCGAGGGCCGAGCACCTCTCAGCGGATTTCACATTGCAGTTGCATCGTGAAACGGGTAGCGTCTTTTGCAATGCAACTGCACTGCAAAAGAGGTGTTCGCATGCGGGTGATCGCGCTGTCCGAGGTGACCGGCGACCTGGTCGACCTGGTCGGTGGCAAGGCGGCCGGGCTCGGTGAGCTGATCCGTTCGGGGGAGCGGGTGCCGGATGGCTTCTGCGTCACCACCGTCGCCCACGGCCAGGGAGTGATTCCGGAGGCCGAGGTCGCCGAGGCGTACCGGCGGCTCGGTGGCGGCCCGGTGGCGGTGCGCTCCAGCGCGACCGCGGAGGACCTCCCGGACGCCAGCTTCGCCGGCCAGCAGGACACCCTGCTCGGTGTCACCGGGCTGCCCGAGGTGCTGACCGCGATCCGGCAGTGCTGGGACTCGCTGCACCACCCGCGCGTCGTCGCCTACCGCGACGCCCACCAGATCGACCATGAGTCGGTGCGGATGGCCGTCGTCGTGCAACGCATGGTCGAGCCGGCGGTCGCCGGGGTGCTGTTCACCGCGAACCCGCTCACCGGCTGCCGCACCGAGCAGGTGGTGGAGGCCGCCCCGGGCCTCGGCACGGCCGTGGTCGACGGCGCCACCGCCGTCGACCGGTACGTCCTCGACGACGCGCCGCCCGCCGCCGCGGGGCCGCTGACCGCCGCCCAGCTGGCCGAGCTGCGCGAGGTCGGCCGCCGGCTCCAGGCCCACTTCGGGACCCCCCAGGACGTCGAGTGGGCGTACGACCGCGACGGCGTCCTCTGGCTGCTGCAGTCACGGCCGATCACCACGCTGTTCCCGCTGCCGCCGGACACCGGGAAACCCACCCCCCGGGTCTACCTGGAGTTCGGCCACGTGCAGGGCATGCTGCAACCCGCGACCCCGATGGGCATGTCCACCCTGAAGGCGCTGGTGGCGGGGATGCTGGCCGCGTTCGGGCTCACGGTGGAGATCACCGACATCGGCGGCCGCCTGTACGGCGACCTCACCGACCTGGCCCGTGACCGGGCCGCCCGCAAGCGACTGGTCAAGCTGATGGCGGTGGACTTCGGCCCACGCGCGCAGGCGGTGATGGAGCACGTGCTCGCCGATCCGCAGTTCGCTCCGCTGCCGGGCGCCACCCGCCGCGCGGGGTCCGCCCCGTCCCTGCGGACCGGCCTGCGCGCCGTCACCGGGGTCACCCGGTCGCTGGCCCGGCCGGACGCCGCCCGGCTCCGGTTGTTCCAGGAGGTCGAGCGGCTCAGGCTCGGCTCGGCCGCGCCCGCCGGGCTGCGCACCGCCGCGGAGCGGCTCGAGTTCGTCCGCGCCCAGGACCCCTCGGCCGGCTCGTACGACCTCGTCTGGCCGATCGTCGCCGGCATGCTCGCCGCCGCGCTGCCGCCGACGCTGCTCGCCGGGGTGGCCAGCCGAGACGAGATCAACACCGTGCTCGGTGGCATGCCGCACAACGTCACCCTCGACATGGACCTGGCGCTGTGGCGGCTGACCCGACACGTCGGCGAGCACCGCGACCTGCTGCTCACCACCCCGCCCCCGGAACTGGCCGTCCGGTACGCCCGGGGGGAGCTGCCGGACATCGGGCTGGCGGCGTTCCTGGACCGCTACGGCCACCGCGCGGTCGCCGAGGTCGACCTCGGGGTGCCCCGCTGGGACGAGGACCCGACGCCGGTCTTCGCCATGATCGCCAACTACCTGCGGGTCACCGACCCGGAGCAGGCGCCCGACGCGCGCTTCGCCCGGGCCGCGGTGACCGCCGAGGCCGCCCTGGCGGACATCGTCGCGCGGGCCCGCCGCCGCCGGCCGGTCCGCGGCCGGCTCGCCGGGTTCCTGCTGCGCCGGGCACGGTCGCTGGCCGGCCTGCGGGAGGCGGGCAAGTTCGCCGGCCTGTACCGGTTGCGGGAGATGCGCCGGCAACTGCTGCTCATCGGCGCCGACCTGGCCGAGCAGGACCTGCTGGCGCAGCCCGACGACATCATGTTCCTGACCCTGGACGAGACGCACGCGGCCGTGCACGACGGGGTCGACCACCGGCCCACGGTCGCCGCCCGCCGGGCGGTGCACCGGCGGGAACTGCGCCGGCGGACCGTTCCGGTGGCCGTCCTCTCCGACGGCACCGACGTCGAGGCCGTCCTGCCCGCCACGCCCGCCCCGGACGGTGCCCTGCGCGGCGTGGGAGCCGCCGCCGGCCGCGCGACCGGGCCGGCCCGGGTCGTCCACGATCCGGCCACCGCACACGTCGAACCCGGCGAGATCCTGGTCGCGCCCACCACCGACCCGGGCTGGACGCCGCTGTTCCTCACCGCCGCCGCCCTGGTCACCGAGACCGGCGCGGTGATGGCGCACGGCCCGACGGTGGCCCGCGAGTACGGCATCCCCGCCGTCATCTGCGTCCCGGACGCCACCCGCCGGATCCGCACCGGACAGCTGGTCACGGTGGACGCCGCGGCCGGGACGGTGACCGTCGAGGACCCGGCCGCCGGCGACCCCGCACCGGCCGGCGCCGCGGCCGATCACCGGGACGGCCGCACCGTGACAGCATGAGGCCATGCCGAAGAAGGTCGACCGCCACGAACGGCGCACGCTCATCGCCGACGCGTTGATGCGGGTCGCCGCCCGGCAGGGGCTGGAGGCGGTGAGCCTGCGTCACGTGGCCACCGAGGCCGGGGTCTCGCCCGGCATGGTGCAGCACTACTTCCGCACCAAGGACGAGATGATGACCTTCGCCATGGGCGTCGTGCGGGACCGCAGCCAGGCCCGGATCAACGACGCGGTCAGCCGGCTGGGCGACGACCCGTCGCCCCGCCAGCTGCTCCGGGCGATGATCACCTCGCTGCTGCCGCTGACCGAGGAGTCGCGCGCCGACGGGCGGGTCGCCCTGGCCTTCCTGGCCTACACCGCGGTACGCCCGGAGGCCGCCGCCGGCATGCGCGACGAGACCGGGCAGCTGGTGGAGTTCGTCGCCGGTCTCCTCCCGGCGTCCCGCCGGGACGCGGCCGCCGGGGTGCTGGCGCTGATGGAGGGGCTGGGCCTCTACCTGCTCGGTGGGCAGTACACCGTGGAGCAGGCGTTGACCGCGCTGGACGACCACCTCGACACCCTCTTCGGCGTGGGGGACGCGACCCCGGCCGGCTGACCCACCGGCCCGGCGGCACGGCTCAGTGGACCGGGTCGGCGCGTAGGTAGGTGAGCACCGCCAGCACCCGCCGGTTGGTGTCGTCGCTGGGCAGCAGGCCGAGCTTGGTCAGGATGTTCCCGACGTGCTTGCCGATCGCCGCCTCGGTGACGTGCAGCCGTGCGGCGATCGCCGCGTTGGACCGGCCCTCGGCGACCAGCATCAGCACCTCCCGCTCCCGCGGCGACAGCGCGGCGAGCGGGTCGCGCGGGCGGTGCAGCAGTCGCCGTACCACGTCGGGGTCGACGACCGTGCCTCCGGCGACCACGGTGCGGAGGTTGTCGACGAACTCGGCCACCTCGGCCACGCGGTCCTTGAGCAGGTAGCCGACCCGTCGACCGTCGCCGCTGTCGAGCAGCGCGGCGGCGTACTCGGCCTGCACGTGCTGGCTGAGCACCACGACCGCGAGCCCCGGCCGCTCGGCGCGCAGGGCGACCGCCGTGCGCAGACCGTCGTCGCGGTGGTCCGGCGGCATCCGGATGTCGGTGACCACCAGATCCGGCGCGTGCCTACGCGCCGCCTCCAGCAGCGCCGGCGCCGAGCCGACCGCGGCGACGACCTCGAAGCCGAACCGGGTCAGCAGGGCGACGAGCCCCTCGCGCAGCAGAACCTCGTCCTCGGCGAGCACGACCCGGGTCACCGGCACGGCAGCTCCACCCGCACCAGGGTAGGGCCGCCCGGCGGGCTGGCCAGCAGCAACCGGCCACCGGCCGCGGCGACCCGGTCGGAGAGGCCGGTCAGGCCGGTGCCGCGCACCGGGTCGGCCCCGCCACGCCCTTCGTCGTGGATCTCCACCACGAGTCGGTCGCCGGTGCGGGTGAGCCTCACCCTCGGCCCGGGTGGCCTCGGCGTGCCGGGCCACGTTGCCGAGCGACTCCGAGACGACGAAGTAGGCGGTCGTCTCGACGGTCTCCGGCAGTGGCCGCCCGAGGTCGGCGTGGACGGTGACCGGGATGGTGGCCTCGGCCGCCAGTTCCCGGACCGCGCCGGCCAGGCCGAGGTCGGTGAGGCTCTGCGGGCGGATCCCGTGCACGATCTGTCGCAGCATGACCATCAGATCCTTGGCCTGGTCGTGCGCGACGGCCAGCGGCCGGGCCGCGGGGGAGTCCGCCGGCACGTCCAGGCGGGCCAGGCCTAGGTGCAGGGTGAGGCTGGTGAGCCGGGTCTGCGCGCCGTCGTGCACGTCCCGCTCGATGCGGCGC
Organism: Micromonospora sp. LZ34; assembly: GCF_052981855.1. NCBI lineage: Bacteria > Bacillati > Actinomycetota > Actinomycetes > Micromonosporales > Micromonosporaceae > Micromonospora > Micromonospora sp. LZ34. Next base: position 14,126 of record NZ_JBRIQN010000036.1, on the reverse strand, counting down.
CGCTCCGCCTCGTACGCGTCGACCAGGCGGGTCCGCGACCGGGCCACCTCGCGCAGGGCCGCCCCGTCGTCGGGGCGGCCGAGCAGCCACCGGGCCACCGCGGCCTGGCCGGCGGCGAGCGCCCCCGCCAGGTACCAGAGCGCCGGGACGAGCAGGACGCCCAGGATCGCGTACGGGACGGCCTGGCGAGGCGTGTCCACAGTGGTCCAGACCACGATGACCTCGTCGGCGTCACCGGCCAGCCAGGGACTCGCCACCAGCGTCAGATCCAGGGCCGTGACCAGCGCGAACACCCAGTACGCGAGCGGCACCACGCTGCCCAGCCAGCAGGTGTACGCCACCTCGCGCCAGGCCGCGGCGGTGGTGTAGCGGCCGGCCAGGCCGGGGCGGCGCGCCTCGGGCAGCGGTCGCGCGTCGACGACGCCCAGCCGCCACCGCTCGACGGCGCTCACCGGGATGCTCACGATCGGCGCTAGGGCCAGGACGACCAGGCTGCCGACGGTCAGGAACAGCACGAGCGGAAGCTCGACCGGGCGGCCCTGCCGCACCGCGTTGACGGCCGCCAGCAGCGGCGCCCCGACGACAAGCAGCCCGACGGCGAGGGTGCCGGCGATCGGCACGGTGGTCAGCAGATAGGCCAGCGCGCGCCACGGCCACCAGGAGAGCAGGTAGTGGGGGCGGCGCAGCGCCTCGGCCAGGTGCGGCGGTTCAGGCGGTGTCATGCGGCAGACGCTAATCGGGGCGCGGGCGCCCACCCCAGCCGTCTGGGCGTACCTTCCGGGTATGGCCAGCCCTACCCGAGGCCGACCGCCGGTCACATCGCCCCACCGTGGCGGGTCCTACCGGTACGACCCCGCGAGGAAGGCGTGTGACAGGTGGACGAGCGCGAGTGGCTGACGGAGTGGTTCGAGGAGCACCGGACGCGGCTGCGTGCGGTGGCCTACCGGATGCTCGGTTCGGTGAGCGAGGCCGACGACGCCGTCCAGGAGGCCTGGTTGCGGGTCAGCCGCGCCGACGCCGGCAGCGTGGAGAATCCCGCGGGGTGGCTGACCACGGTGGTGGCCCGGGTGTGCCTGAACATGCTCCGCTCACGCGGGGCGCGGCGGGAGGAGCCGCTCGACGTGCGGGTGCCGGATCCGGTGATCAGCCCGGATTCCGGTCTCGACCCGGAGCAGCAGGCGGTGCTGGCCGACTCGGTCGGGCTGGCGCTGCTGGTGGTGCTGGAGACGCTGACGCCGGCCGAGCGGCTCGCGTTCGTGCTGCACGACATGTTCGCGGTGCCCTTCGAGGAGATCGCGCCGATGGTCGACCGGTCACCGGCCGCCGCCCGCCAGCTCGCCAGCCGCGCCCGCCGCCGGGTCCGGGGGCAGGCGCCGGCGCCCGACCCCGACCTCGCCCGGCAGCGGGCGGTGGTCGACGCGTTCTTCGCCGCCGCCCGCGACGGCGACTTCGCCGCGCTCGTCGCCGTGCTCGATCCCGAGGTGGTGCTGCGCGCCGACGGCGGGGCCGCCCGCACCCACCGGACGGTCGTCGTCACCGGCGCCCGGGCGGTGGCCGGCCAGGCGGTCACCTTCGGGCGACTCTCCCCGTTCGCCCGACCGGCGCTGGTCAACGGGGCCGCCGGGGTCGTGGTGGTGGCCAACGGCCGGCCGCTGTCGGTCATGGGTTTCACCGTCACCGACGGCCGGATCGTCGCCATCGACGTGCTCTCCGACCCGGACCGGCTCGCCGCGCTGGACCTGACCGTCCTCGACCGCTGACCGGCGTGCCGGGGCGGGCGTCCGGGTGACCGGCCGCCGGCGCTCGCGGTGAGGACCGGCCGAGGTTGACGGCCGAGCCTGTGGTTGCCGCATGCATGAGCGCGTCACCGGGTCGGGTCCGAATCCGCCCATCACCCGCTCTGTAGGAAAGCTTCCACTCCACCGTTGACTTTGGTGATTTATGACACAACAATCAGCGTCTATATAGACACTGATCGTTTTCGATCACGTCCCTGGAGGGAGGTACCCATGGCAGCTCTGCGAGGTGAGGTGTCGTGGTTCTGCTGCGGCAGCGCCTGGGGTCCCTGCGGCTCGGCCGGCGGCGGCGCCTGCGGCACCTGCAGATCCGGCAACTACCAGCACGCCTGGCCGAACACCTCGGACGCGTGCCTGGCCATCACCCGCCCGCACGCCTGCGGGATCAGCGGGATGAGCCGCCGCGGCTGCGGCTTCCGGCACTACACCACCAACCTCTGCAACGGCGCCCGGATCGGCACCACGATCGCCGACTGCGGCCCGCAGACCGACCTGTTCTGTGGCGAGCGGACCTGCTGCGGCTCGGCCTGCGGCAGCAACCGGATCATCGACCTGACGCCCGCGGCGTACAGCGCGATCGCCAGTCTCTCCGCCGGGCTGCGGCCCTGCTCGGTCGACACCGTCTGAACGGAGGGCACCACCATGCACCAGACCCTGGACCGTCGGCGGCTGCTCGCCACCGCCGCGCTCGGCGGCGTGGTCGGCGCCACCGCGCTCGGCTCGCTCGCCCCCGAGGCCGCCTTCGCCGCCGAGGCCTCCGCCGTGGAGCCCGGCGCGCCGGACCCCAACTTCGCCGAGGGCCGGATCAGCAAGATCTCCGGCAGCATGCTGCTGGTCACCGGTTCGGACACCGTGCTGCACTCGATCCGGATCACCGACGGCACGAGCATCTGGAAGCTGCACCCGACCACGTTCGACCGGGTGGCCGTCGGTGACGGGCTCTACGCCCGTGGCGTCCGCCTGCCCGACGGCACGCTCGCCGCGGACGCCGTCTGGGTCAACATCGTCAACCTGCACGGGCACATCGCCGCGGTCGGCCGCAACGTGCTGCACCTGGACCACAAGGGCCAACGGATCGTCGCGCACGTGGTGCCGGACCGCTCCGCCGCGGTCTACAACGGCACGCCGGCGGTGAGCGACATGTCGCTGCTGCGGGTCGGCCGGCACGTCCAGGTGCTCGGCGCCTGGCATCCGGACACCAACGAGATCGACATCGCCACCGTCTACGCCGCCGCCTGATCCGCGCGGCACCCCGGGCGGTACGGGGCCGCCCGGGGCGCCGCCCACCGGACCACCTGATGGGAGAACCCATGATCGACATGATCGCGGCGCTGCAACCGCTGGTCGTCGGCGCCGTGCTGATCTGGTCCGCCCGCGTCAAACTGTTCAGCCGGCACGCCGCCGCGGCCGCCCACCGGTCGGCGCTGGTCCGGCTGCTCGGGGAGCGCCGGGCGCTGCCGGCGTACCGCCTGCTCGGCGGCGTCGAGCTGATTCTCGGCGGGCTGCTCCTGCTGCCGCCGGTGCTGCGGCTGGAGGCGGTCGCCGCGACCGCGCTGGCCGTCGGCTTCCTCGGCTACCTCGGCTACGCCCGCCGGGCCGCGCCGGCCTCCTCCTGCGGGTGCCTGAGCGCCCGCGCCATCCCGGTCTCCGGTCGCAGCCTGGCCCGGGCCGGACTGCTGGTGGCGGCGGGCGGCCTGGCCGGCCTGGCCGGGACGGGCTGGGCGGGCGCGCTGGCGGCACGGCCGATGGCCGGCGCCGCGGTACTGCTCGCCGAACTGGCCGCGGTGGTGGCGCTCTCGCCGGAGCTGGACGCCGCCTGGCTGCTGCCGCTGCGCCGGCTGCGCGCCCGGCTGACCCATCCGCTGCGCGGCGGCTCCGGGGTGCCGCTGCTCGCCACCGTGCAGCAGCTCCAGCTCAGCGAGGCCTACCGCCGGGTGGCGGCGCTGCTCCGCTCCGACGTACGGGAGCACTGGGACGACGGCGACTGGCGCTTCGTCGCGCACGCCGCCCGCTACCAGGGCCGCCCGGTGACCGCGGTGTTCGCCGTGCCGCTGGCCGACCCGGAGCCCGCCGCGGTGCGGGTCGCCCTGGTCGACGACGTCACCGGGCACACCCTGCTGAGCCTGGCCGGTACCGCGCCGCCCGCCGGTCCCCGGCTCGCCGTCGTCCCGGTCTGACGCCGGCGCCGGCACCTGGATCGGGTCCGGGCCGCCGGCGCCGGTACGCCGCGGGGGCGGCACCCGGCCGGGTGCCGCCCCCGTCGGGGCGTCGTCACTTCAGGAAGGGCAGCCGCCGGACGATCCGCAGTCGGCTCCAGTACCGGCCGAGGCCGAGGGTCTTCCCGGCGGCGGTGAGGGCCAGGACCGCGAGGACACCGGCGTAGACGAGGTGGTCGTCCATGAAGGGGTTGTTCTCCGGGGGCAGGACGGCCGTCCACATCATGACCAGGAGCAGGGCACCGGCCGCGGCGGCGATCCGCGTGCCGATGCCGAGCAGGAGCGCGGTACCGATGGCCGCGAGACCGGTCATGAAGAGCCAGTCGGCCCAGGCGGCTCCCGCGAACGACCGGTAGAGGTCGGCGAACGGGCCGGCCACCGCGTTGCCGAGGAAGCCCGCGGTGGGGCTGCCGCCGTTGATCCAGGCCTTGGCGGCGTCGGTCGAGTGGCCCAGGCCGAACAGCTTGTCGAGGAACGCCCAGAGGAAGGTCCAGCCCAGCGCGAGGCGCAGGCCGGCGAGAGCGTACCGGGTGGCCCTCTCCCGCGCGGTCTCGGCCGGGACGGCGGTCGCCCGGGGGGCGGCGGTCGCGGTGCGGTCGATGGTCGGACGCTCTGCGATGGCGGTCATGGCGCCTGCTCCTCTCACTTCTTGTCTACGACTCAATTCCACCGGTTCCGGCGGGCCACGAGCAGTGCCGGCGGACCACAGTCGACGGGACCTTCGACCCCCACCCGCGGGACCTCCCGCCGGCCGGGTGCCACCCCGGCCCGCGCACTAGCCTCGGGGTGTCCCGCCAGCCGTCCACCCCGGAGCCGCCCGTGTCCGAGTTCGCCGCGCCGACCGTCGCCACCTTCGCCGGGATGCGCCTCATCGCCGCGGCCGAGGTCGCGGCGACCCCCGTCCGGGCGGCGGTGGACGCCCTGGAGGCGGCGCTGTCCGAGGGCCTCGACCCGGAACGGCAGGCGCCCCGCTCGCGGCTGGCCACGGCGGCCGGCGAACTGCTGGTCATGCCGGCGACCAGGGACGGGTACACCGGCTGCAAGCTGCTCACCAGCACCCCCGGCAATCCGGACCGCGGCCGGCCGCTCATCCAGGGCGCCTTCCTGCTCTTCGCCGGATCGGAACAACGCCCGGCGGCGCTGATCGACGGCGCCGCGCTGACGAACCTGCGCACCCCGGCGATGTCCGCGCTCGCGGTGCGGCACCTGCTGCCGCCCGCCGGCGAGCCGTTTCGGCTCACCGTGTTCGGGGCCGGCCCGCAGGCGCTCGGCCACGCCGAGGCGCTGCTGGCGCTGCACGACGTCGCCGAGGTGACCCTGGTCGCCCGCGCCACCGCCCGGCGGGACCGGCTCGCCGCGCGGCTGGCCGGTACGGGCGTCCGGGTGGAGGTCCGCGACCCGGGCTCGGCCACCGAGGCGGTGACCCGGGCCGACGTGATCTGCTGCTGCACCAGCGCCGCCACGCCGCTCTTCGACGGCGCGCTGGTCCGGGCGGACGCGGTGGTCGTGGCCATCGGCTCGCACTCGCCGGACGCCCGGGAGGTGGACGACACGCTCGTCGCCCGCTCGCACGTCGTGGTCGAGTCGCGGGCCAGCACCCTGCGGGAGGCGGGTGACGTGGTCATCCCACTGACCGCCGGGGTGCTGCGGGAGGACGAGGTGATCCCGCTGCACCACCTGGTGACCGGCCGCCTCCGGCTGCCCGCCGGTGGACCGCGGCTGTTCAAGGGCACCGGCATGCCCTGGCAGGACCTCGCCGTCGGCGTGGAGGTCTACCGCACCCGGCCGGCGCCGTCTATCCGCGGCGGGTTCGCCCACGGCACGCCGCCCGGCTGAGCACCCGGCGGGCGGACGCGGTGCCGGTCCGGTCCACCAAGAGCGGAGGCGGCGGCGATTCGTCCACCACGCGCTGACGCGGGGTGCGGACTCCCCTCCGCACCCCGCCGTCACCGCGTCCCCGCCCCGGTGCGACCGCCGTCGGCGGCCGCGCCGGTCGGGATCACGGGTTGGTGATGCCCATCGAGTAGCTGCCCGAGCCGCTGTAGGCGTGCACCTCGAAGCGGTAGTAGCCCGCGGTGCCGGTGTAGCTCAGCGACTCGTCCGGGCCGGCGGTGTACGACCCCGCCACGTCCACCCAGCTGGAGCCGTTCCACTTCTGCAGGTAGAGGTCGAAGTCGACCCCGGTCGGCCCGTCCAGGCAGCCGCGGTGGGTGCCGGAGACCGACGAGTAGTAGTAGCTGCCGTTCGGCTGGTATCGGCTCTGGCCCGCCGAGATCGAGCCGGTGTAGGTCGCCTCGTACCCGGTGCAGCCGGTCGGCGGCGGCGGCTCACCGCCACCGCTGGTGCGCAGCGTCAGGCCGTACGCCGAGAGGATCTCGTTGACCGGCTGGAAGTAGGTCGTCCCGCCGGTGGTGCAGTTGCCGGATCCACCGGAGGTGACGCCCTGCGCCTGCTGGCCGGAGAGCCACGAGCCACCCGAGTCGCCGGGCTCCGCGCAGGCGTTGGTGCGGGTCAGGCCGCTGACCGATCCCTCGGCGTAGTTGACGGTCTGGTTCTTGGCCTGGACCGAGCCGCACCGCCAGCCGGTGGTCGAGCCGGAGCGGCAGATCGCCGCGCCGACCGCCGCCTCCGTGGAGCCGGCCACGGTGACGTTGCCGCCGGAGTAGTTGTTCACCCACGGCTGCGGGGTCCAGTTGGTGTTGGTTTGCACCCAGGCGTAGTCGTTGCCCGGGAAGGACGACCCGCGGAAGCTGCCCTGCGCGACCTGGTTGTAGCCCTGGGTCGCGGTGCCGACGGTGCCGCAATGGCCGGCGGTGACGAACCCGCCGGTGACCGAGAAGCCGACCGAGCAGCGCCCGCCCATGTAGTAGGCGTCGCCGCCGCGCACGTCGTAGTAGGTGCGTGGGGCCTCGGTGGTGGCCACCACGCGGACGGCGGACGCGTCGACCCGGCTGGCCCGCACGAACGCGGCGGCCGCGCGGGCGTCGCCGCGGGCGAGCACCACCACGCTGTTGGTGGTGACGTCGACGTACCAGCCGGGGACCGAGGCGGCGGGCGCCTTCGCGGCGTGCCGGTCCAGCGTCGACTTGATCCGGTCGAGTTCCGCGCCGCCGCGCTCGACGACCTTCGGCCGGGCGCCGGCGGCCCGGACCCGGTCCGCCGCGGCTTCGCTGGTGACCGCCACCACGAGCGCGTCGGCGGTCAGCCAGCCGCCGGCGTACGCCGCGCCGAGCGACCGGCGCAGCGCGGCGTCCGTACGGCTGCCCTTCTCGTCCCGGGCGATGCGGGTGCGGGCCTGGGCGGCGGTGAGGCCGAGGTCCCGCTGCAGCGCGGCGAACATCTCCGACGACGCGGCGGCGGGCGGCGCCGCGGCGCTCGTGGCGGGTACGTCCACCGGTGCCGCGGCGGCCGGTGGCGCCGCGATCGTGAGGGCGCCGACGGGCAGCAGGATCGCTGCTGCCGCGGCGGCGAAGCTTCGTCTCATCCGTGGCCTCCTTGAGGGCGGCCGCGGCGCGGGTTCGTGGGGGTTGCGCCGCGGACGGGAGCGGGGTCCGGTGCCCAGCCGCGTCCCGCCCGCCGGAAGCAGTGGGCGGCGCGGATGGTGCCGGTGACCTGCCGACCCGGCCCGTGCCGCGGCCGCTGGTCGCCCTCGGCCCCGACGCCGGCCCGATCGAACGGGTCAGCGTCAACCTACGCGGGCAGAATCGAGATTGCTCTATATCATCTGGCTCATATCACGAGCTGACGCGGCCGGTCGGTGGCCGGCGCGGGTCAGCGTACGGCCACCGCGCCGCCGCGCTGCTCGGCCGCGATGCGCAGCGCCTCGACCAGCCGGCGGTAGAGGTCGTCGCCGGCGAGCAGTTCGGGGTGGGTGCCCTGGGCCCGGATCCGGCCGTCCTCCATCACCACGATCCGGTCGGCGTCGAGCACGGTGGAGAGCCGGTGCGCGATGGTGACCACCGCGCCGGCCGCCGCGCGCCGCCGGACGCACTCGTGCAGGGCCGCCTCGGTCAGCCCGTCGACCTGGGCGGTCGCCTCGTCGAGCAGCAGCACCTCGGGGGTGCGCAGCATGGCCCGGGCCAGCGCGATGCGCTGCCGCTGCCCGCCGGAGACCTCGGTCGAGGAGAGCGACGTGTCCAGGCCGTCGGGGAGCGAGTCGACCTTCTCGTCCAGCCGGACCGCGCGCAGCACCTCCCGGAGCTCCGCCTCGGTGGCGTCCGGGTGGGTGAACCGCAGGTTGTCCCGGATGGTGCCGGGCACGACCGGCGTCTCCTGCTCGACGTACGCCAGTCGGGCGCGCACCTCGTCGTGGCGGTAGCTGGCGTACGGGCGGCCGTCGAGCAGCAGTTGCCCGTGCTCGGGTTCGAGGAAGCGCAGGATGAGCGAGAAGAGGGTGGTCTTGCCCGCGCCCGACGGCCCCACGATCGCGGTGTGCCCGCGCCGCGGGATGGTCAGGTCGACGCCGCGTACCGCCGGCGGTGCGTCCGGGCCGTACCGGGCGGTGACGTCCCGGAAGACCAGCACCGGCTGCTCCGCGTCGGCCGCTGCGACCTGCTGGGCCGGGGCGGCCACCGGCGCCGCCGGCTCGGTGTCGATGGCCTCGATCTCGCGGATCCGCCCGGCCGCGGCCACGCCGGCCTGCAGGGCGGTGGTGTTCTGGGTCAGTTCGGTGATCGGCCCCATCAGCTGGAACGCGTACAGCAGGAAGGCGATCAGGCTGGAGATCTCCAGCAGGTCGCGCTGGGCGCGCCAGGCGCCGATGCCCAGGATGGCGATGACCGCCAGTTGGATGCCGGTCCAGGCGATCGTCCAGACCGTGGCGGTGACCCGCGCCGATCGGACGCTGTGCGCCGCCGCCTGGCGCGCGTCGGCGACGATGCGCTCACCCAACCGCGCCTCGGCGCGGCTGGCCTTGACCGTGCGGATCGCGCGCAGCGCCCCCTCCAGCGCCCCGCCGAGCTGTCCCATCGACTCCTGCGCGGCGGCCTCGGCCGCCGCGATCCGGGGCATCAGCGCGCCCATGATCGCCGCGACCACGATCACGGCCACGATGGTGCAGCCCAGCAGGAACAGGTCCAGCACCCCCATCAGCACGAGCGTGCCGAGCAGGGCGATGCCCGCGTTGACCAGGCCGACGATGCTGCCGGACGCCTCCCGCAGCAGTTGCGTGTCGGAGGTGACCCGGGTGACCAGCTCGCCGGTTGGCCGGCGCTGCAGGTCGCCGACGCGGGCCCGGAAGTAGCGCCGGACGATCGCGGCCCGCGCGTCCAGCACGATGTGCTCGGCCAGCGTGCCGAGCAGCCGCCACTGGCACAGCGTGATCGCCGCGCCGACGACGACGAGCACCAGCAGGACCCCGATCGGGCGGGCCATCGACTGCCCCGCGCCGAGGGTGTCGAGGACCCACTTGGTGACCATCGGCGTGGCGAGCCCGGCCGCGTTCGCGGCGAGGCCCAGCAGCAGGCCGAGGAGCATCGTCCGCTTGTGCGGGGTGAGGAACGACGCGAGCGTGCGGAGCCGGGGTAGGGCCACGTCGGGACTGGAGGATGCCATGGCCTAAGTGGAACAACAATGTTCCAATACAGTCAAGCTGTATTCCGACCTGGCGTGTTGCTATCCTCGCGGCGTGACCGACGTGCAGGTGTCCGGCAGCCGGGCGCGGACCCGGCAGGCGATCGTCGACGCGGCGATCGAGCTGCTCGGGCGCAACCCGGCCGCGTCGCTCGGCGACATCGCCACCGCCGCCGAGGTGGGCCGCACCACCCTGCACCGCTACTTCGCCGAGCGCTCCGACCTGCTCGCCGCGGTGGGCGCCGAGGCCGTCGCGCGGCTCAACCGCGCCACGGCGCAGGCCCGCATCGGCGAGGGCACCGGCGCCTCCGCGATCCGCCGCCTCTGCCAGGAGTACTTCGACCTGGGCAGCCTGCTCTCGCTCATGTTCACCGAGCCCGAACTCTGCGTCGACCCGGCCGCCGGGGGGTCGGCCGGGTGCGATCCCGAGTTCATCGCGATGGTCGAGCGCGGCCACCGCGACGGCACCGTCGACCCGGAGCTGCCGGCGGACTGGTTGCAGAGCCTGGTCTGGTCGCAGCTCTACGCGGGCTGGGCGTACCTCGCCGAGACCGGGGCCTCCCGGCACGAGGTGCTGCGCCTGATCCTGCGTACCGTCGACGGCGCGATCGCGGTCAACCCGGCCTGACCGGGCGGCGACCGGTCAACGCCCGCCCTCGGCCAGTTCGGCGAGCATCCCCTCGCAGCTGCGCACGACGACCTGCGCGCCGCGCCGCTGCGCCAGCCGCAGCAGCGGGTCCTCCGCGCGCTCCCGCCAGCGCCACTGCGCGTCGGCGGCGACCTCCCAGAGCCGCTGCACGGTCGCGTCGTGCTCGACGCCGAGCCGGGCCGCCAGCCCGATCCCGTCGCCGCCCACCAGCCGCCGCGCCTCCTCGGCCAGGTCGGCGTCGAAGCCGAGCCGGGTGTCGCGCAGCGCGGCGAGCAGCCGCAGCTCCTGGAACTCGTGCGCACCGGCGAGGATCTGCTCGACCGTGCCGAGCAGCTCGGCGCTGCCCGGACCGGGCTCGGCCCGCGCCAGCGCCTCCACGGCGGCCAGCGCCGAGCGTGCCTTGAGGGTGTCCCGCCGGTCGACGAAGAACCGGTTCACCGACTCGCGCAGCTCGGCCAGGCCGCTGCGCCGGATCAGCTCGGCGGAGAGCGCGACCCGGCTGTCGCAGCCGGTGCGTACCAGGGTGGTGGCCAGCCGCACCCCGAAGAGGCCCAGCCGGTCCAGCAGGGCGGCGCGCACCTCGGCGTCCAGCGGGACCGGCAGCTCGCCCCGGAGGAAGCGGTCGGCCGAGAGCAGGTACGCCTCCAGCTCCGCACGGGGCGCCTGGGCCAACTGGGCGAGCGCCGCGTAGTCCGACTCGCCGAGCACCCGGCCGGCCAGCCCGAGCAGCCCGCTGCACGCCACCACGTTCAAACTGACCGCGGCGACCCGCGGGTCGCGGTGCTGCCGGCGGGCGAGCTGCCGGGCGGTGAGCAGCGCGTCGATCCGCCCGCCCCCGGTCTCGTCGGCCCGGGACAGCACCAGGACCACGTGCACCGGGGCGGCCTGCCCGACCGCGCTCTCCCGCACCGACTCCAGCACCCGCAGGTCGCTGCCCCGGCCGTCGCGGGTCAGGTAGAGCACGGCGTCCGCGTCGCGCAGCACCCGGTCCAGCACCGGGGACCGGCCGTGCTCGTCCGGGCCGGCGACCGGCGGCGTGTCGATCAGCGTGACCTGCCGCAGTGCCCGGGTCGGCCACCGCACCACGATGTCGCGCAGCTCGCCGGCCCGCCAGCCGACCAGGTCCACCCGCATTCCGGTCGCCGACTTGGCCACCGCCAGCTCCTGCGGCGGGTGGCTGGTCGAGTACGCGGTGGCCGCCGGCTGCGCCCCGTCCTCGTACCAGGTGAAGACGCCGCTGCCGTCGGTCCCCTCGACCGGCGCGACCTCCTCGCCCATCAGCGCGTTCAGCACGGTCGACCGGCCGGACCGCCACGGCCCGGCGATCGCGATGCGCAGTGGCTGCTCCAGCCGGGCCAACTGGTGGCGCAGGTGGGCGCTGGCCCGGGGGTGGTCCCGGTAGAGCTCCACGGCGCGGTGCAGCAGGCCCCACACCGCCTCGTCCAGCCGGAGGCCGACGGTCATGCCCGGGGCTCCAGCGTCGCCGGCGCGGGCCGGGCGCCGGTCAGCTGCTGGGCCTGCTCGTAGAGCGCGGCCAACCGGGTCATCTTCAGCCGGATCTCGCGCTGGCGCTGGTCGCGCGCCGCCGCGTCGGTGTCCGCGGCCGCCTTGGCGGTACGCAGCGACTGGATGATGGCCTCCTGCAACTCCTCGGTCAGCGCGCTGAAGTGGTCCCGCAGCATCCGCTGCACCTGCCGGGCGGTGTCCCGGCAGTCCCTGGTCGTCCGGACGAAGAAGTCGTCGACGTGGCGCTGGATCGCGGTCTTGACGGTCGACTGGCGGCGGCGCAGCAGCTGGCGGCTCTCGTCCCGGATGCTCTTGCCGCCGAACAGCGCGCCGGCGCCGATCGACACCGGGTTGATCATCGGCATTCCGGCCAGCGTCATCGCCAGGCCGAACATCAGCAGGCCGCCGTACGAGCCCTTCATGCCGGTGAAGACCTTCTGGCCCGCGGTGAACCGGTCGATGTTCGGCCGTTCCATGCTCGGCATCCGGTCACCGAGGTCCTCCGGCACCGTCATCGACCATGGCGGCAGCACGTCGTAGCCGTACCGGGCGAAGTTGCCGGCCACCCGCCGGGCGACCCAGTCGCAGCGCTGCACCAGCCACTCGTGATTCGCCTCGGCCGCCTCGACCAGGCTGAGCCGCAGCCACTCCTCGAAGGTCTCCCAGGCCACCAGCGGGTCGGCCGTGTCGAACGCCTCGTCGACCATCCGCAGGATCTCCCGGGTCCGGTCGCGCAGGTCGTACTCGATGTCGGAGAGCAGGTCGGCCATCTCGTCGGCGAGCGTGTTCTGCCATCGGGTGGAGCACCGGCGCAGCTCGTCGACCTCGCGCTGGGCCGCGTGCAGCCGGGACATCGGGCCGGACTCCTGCTCGGCCTGCTGGCTCTCCAGTTCGGCCCGCAGCGGCGCGGCGAGCTGCTCCACCACCGTACGGGCGACCAGGCTTACCGAGGCCCGGGCCAGCACGTCGGCCTTGCCGGCCAGGTCCCGCTGGAGTCGCGCGATCAGCACGGGGAAGCCCGACTCGGCGTTGAGGACCCGGTCGTCACCGGCCGCGGCGCGCAGCCGCAGCGCCGCCGACACGCAGATCAGCGCCGCCGGCACGCCGGCCTCGGCGAGGTGCTTCCGGTTGCGCTCGGCCACCGCCCGCCAGTCCGGCGCCAGGTCGGTCTTGGTCTGCACCACCACCACGTTGGGGTGCGACCGGGTGAGGTGCAGCAGCACGTTCAGCTCGGCGACGGAGAGTTCCCGGGTCGAGTCGGAGACCAGCAGCACGGCGTCCGCGCGGTTCAGCGCGGCCGCCGGGGCGGCACCGCCGAGGGCGGCCACCTCGTCGGCGCCGGGCATGTCCACCAGCACCAGACCCGCGCCGAGCAGCGCGCGGGGCAGTCCGATCTCGACGTACGCCGGGCCGCCGCCGGCCCGGCGCAGGGTGCCGGCCACGCCGGCGGGGATCTGGTCCAGCGGGAGCGCGGTCCGCTCCAGGGTCCCGGTGCCGCCACCGGGCCGACCCGGAGTGGACGGTGGCCCCTGGACCACCGCGGCGGCGGCGGCCCCGGCGTGCCGCACCACGGTCGGCAGCACGGTGGTGCGGCCGTCGCCGACCGGACAGACCGGGGCGTTGACGATGGCGTTGACCAGTTGGCTCTTGCCCTGGTTGGGCTCGCCCAAGACCAGCACCCGCAGTGTCGGATCGAGCAGTTGGGCGCGCTTCTCACGGACCGTCTGGAGCAGGTCGCCGCGCCCGTGCTCCCGGCACGTACGGGCGATCTCGTCGAGCACGTCCAGCCAGATCCCCGCCATCACCGCACCAAGTGTGCGGATTTCAGGTCAATTATCAAGAGGGATCCGGGAAAAGGCCGGACCGCCCAGGGCGGTCCGGCCTTCCCGCTCCACCGGAATCCGGTCAGAGCAGACCGTCGGTGACACCCAGCAGGCCGCCGCCGGCCGACGCCGAAGCGTCGCCGTGGACCCCGGCGTCGCCGGTAACACCGCCGGTCACGTCACCGGTCACGCTGCCCACCGTGCCGGTCACACCGCCGAGCAGGCCGTCGACCTGCTGCGTCACGCCGCCCACGGTGGACGGCACGTCGACCGGCGGGACCAGGCCGCCCTGCCCGTCGCCGAGCCCCAGGCCACCCAGGGTGTCGTCCACGCCGAGCCCGTCGACCAGGCCGCCGACCTGGCCCTGGGTGCCGCCGAGCGTCCCGCCGAGCAGGCCGTCGCCGCCCAGCACGCCGTTGCCGAGCAGCCCGGAGTCGGCGCCGCCGAGCACCGCGCCCGGGTCGCCGGCCGTACCGGTCACGTCACCCACGACCGGGTCGGCCACGGTGTCCACCGCGCCCACCACGTCGGCGTCGAGGGTGTGCGCCAGGTCGTGCGCCCCGGT